>NZ_JBKHUP010000083.1:0-37943 GCF_046565525.1 Coleofasciculus sp.
TGATTATGAAAGTAAATGTCAAAATGTTTTAGTATATGTATCAGCATTTAGTCCAGAAACTCAATTAATTATTAAGTCAGAAGGATTCGAGAGTCAAGAGAGTTCAGAAAATGCTCAAGTCCGCAGTATGATTAGAAAAAGCGGGTTAGTAAATAAAATTTTTACTCTAGATGCTCTCCATTGCAGTCAACAAACTACTCGCACAATAATTGAAACTCAAAATGATTATTTGATTACGGTAAAAAGGAATCAAATAAAATTGTACAATTGTCTTAAAGAGTTAACGGAAAGAGAAAGTCCAGTAAGCGAATATGAAAAAAAGGATGTAAGTCATGGCCGCCAATTAACTCGAACAGTATCTGTATTTAATTCAGAAAGTTTGAGCAACCAAAATCATCCCAATCTTCACCGTGTAATTCGTGTAAAAAGAAAAGGAGTGCGGGACAAAAAAGAATGGAATGAGACATTATATTATATAAGCAGCAAAAAATTAACGGCTCAAATGTTCGCCGAAAAAATTCAACAACATTGGGGAATTGAAAATCAAGTCCATTGGGTAAAAGATGTAGTTTTCCAAGAAGATAATTCAAGAATCAAAGATTGTGTGGTAGCCGGAAAATTTTCTTTATTGATAACCTTAATCATGAATCTTTATCGAATTTGTGGTTTTGTGTCAATTAGTCAAGGACAAGCGTGGTTAGGAAAACATTGGCAAAAAATGTTGCTCGCTTTAACGATTAATAGATTTAAGGACACTAATTTTGATAAAAAAGAAAACAAAAAAAAAGACAAGCTAAACCTGGGAATGACGAATCGGCAAGAAATTCAGATTTTTTATAGCTATAGATTAAGCCAAGAGTTGGTCTGAAAAATATTTTTGAATAGAGAGAATTGAACCTCGCCAAAAAAACGGTTTTGAGAAGCAAAAATTTTGCTTTTATTGTGGTATTTTTTGTGAAAATGAAAACCCCCTGCTTTTGAAGGGGGATTTAGGGGGATCTAAACTGTGAAGTACTGCTAACATCCATAACGAAAGTCAATCGGGGAAAGACTTTAAGCTTAAGTTGACACGGATGACCGACGTGCGCCCAGAAAACGTGAGTGAGTAACCGCAATGAGGTTTACGAAAATCCTCGCTAGAATCCTCATGCAGCCGATGTTTCAGATAGTGGAGTTCCCACAAACTAAATCCCCGCAAGGGGACTGAAACATTGATAACCTGGGTTGTCTTCAACTACGAACCTATCCTATTTCCGATTCGTTTTGTTCCGTTTACCTTTCCGTTTACCTTTAGATTGGCGGACAATCCCTCGCAAAAACTGACCAAAATCTGTAGTCCTACCAATATCAAAATTTTGATCGCCAAAATGCTTGATTAATTCTTCCTGATACCTACGATGTTCTTGGGGTATCGAACCTTTTAATTTAATAAATGCTTTGGCAGTTAAATTTGAAAAAGACGATGATTCATTTAATTTTTGCCTTAAAAATTTATCCGTGTTACAAACTTGCTTAACGGCTCTCCCTAAATCGCTCCCTTTTAATTCCACAAAACAAATCATCCTTTGATTGTCTTTAGCATAAAATACAATCAAATCACAAATATTTTGATTATCTTTATCAATCCCTAATAGCTGACGAAACTTACAATTCGGGTTAGATTGGTCGTCTATCGAGAAAAATAAAACAGTTTCGCCACTTTCAGGTTGCAAGCTGATCTCAACGCCACTTTCCTTATAATGCGTTTGACCAGGAAGAAAACACTCAGTTAAGAGCAAAGTATTAAAAGGCATTATTTATCGAGCTACTGAAATTGGAATTGATAGACATTATCAAAAAATGTTGGCAATGTCATCAGACACATTAGCAAAAGTCTGCCAATTAATTCGCCCTGCTTCATCCAAAATATTTTTAGCGGTTCCCTCTTCAAATAAATAGACAGAAACTTTCTCTTGAGGAATAAATGCCTCTGTCCGCTCTAAGTAAAATTTATCCTTGATACTCTCTTTGTCTTCATATTTTGCAGCTTGCATGAGATTGACCAAGTGATCGACAATGTAAGGACTATGAGTTGTAATTAATACATTCAGGTTAGCCTCTACCAACATCGCTAAAAATTCAATCATTTCGACTTGCGCCGCTGGATGTAAATTCATTTCGGGTTCATCGATAATCAACCAGTGATCAGGTTCAACCCAGTAGCGCAAGCAAAGGACTAACGGTGTCAATTCTTTGACCATCGAAGAAACCACTGGCATTTGCAATTTTACGGAGTCTGAAGCCTGAAAGAGCAGTTCTTTCCCTAAGCCGGAATCTTCAAAATCTACATTTCCTTGTATGATATCCTTTTCTAATAATTTAGCAAGTTCAATATAAGTAGAAATCTCTGGATTTTCTTTAATTTCTTTCTCTCTATCAGTCCAATCTTTGAAATAAGACCAAAAAATCATTGTGATAAAACTTTTTAATGATTCACCTCCCATTATCGGTGAACTTTTTTTCTGGATTTTTGTCTGCTCAAGTTCTTCACTGGCTTTTTCACGGCTCTTTTGGAATTCATTGAATTCAGAGTGCGAAAAAGGAACGGTTATAAACGTTGTTCTTTCAGTTGGAAATAAATAAATGCCTGCTGAGTATAAAGCGCTATGGACTTCCACAATAATTCTTTTAATTACAAACTCTTTAATGGCTCGTTCAGGAAGTTTTTGTAAAATACTGCCTTTAGATTCAGATAGAGTATAAAAATATAAGATAGAGTCATCCTCTTCTTTTAAAGCACTGAGCAGAGCAGCTCCGCTTTGAGGGCTAACAGAAAGCTGTTGTTCAAAAAAGGTGTGTTGCAGTTTATCCAAAACCTCATCTTTAGTTCCAGCTAGACTAATTTTTATTTGTAAATCCTGGAAATTGACTCGTTCCGTCGCCATAAATTCTGGCATCCAATTGGGTGCTAAACGAGCAACGTCATTGATATAGAGTTCAGCATAGTCACGGGCAAACTGGACTATATCAACCTGAGCATTTCCTTCCGCCAAGATTTGGGCGATCGCGTTATCGATTGGCGGATAAGCTTGGGTTGTTTCTCCTTTAATATAGGCTTTTAAATACTGCGACAATCCATAGCCTCCTAAAATAGATGCCAATGTATAGGATGTCCAAGTTTTGCCCGTGTTATTTTCACCAATAAACACAGTCAGTGGCTTTAATTCAATCTCGGCTTTTTGAATAACGCCTAAATTAACCAGTTCTATTTTCATGACAGGTTTGAGTTGACTAAGTTATCCTCGATTGTCGGAAAGGGCGGAGACGTTCCGAACGTCTCTACTTCATCGTATCTACGATGTCGTCAACCCGCCCCTACACCCCGGATTTTGATCAAATCACTACCCTTTACCCTTCCATCTCATCTACCAACTTGGGCACCCCAGCCGTTAACACCTCATTCCCCGACTCAGTAACCAAAACATCATCCTCAATCCTGACACCAATCCCGCGCCAACGTTCGGGAATCTCAGGTTGACCTTCTACCGGTTTAATATCTAAGCCAATATACAATCCCGGTTCCACCGTCACCACTTGACCCGGTTCAAAGGTTTGCCAGGATTCTTCCCCATTCTTATATACCCCAGAATCATGAACATCTAACCCTAACCAATGTCCAGTACGATGCATATAAAAAGGTTTATATTTCTCCTCCTTAATAATTTCCTCGATATCTCCCACCAGTAAACCCAAATCCATTAATCCTTCCACCAATACGCGCACGGCTGTATCGTGAAATAGATTATAAGGCTTTCCCGGTTGCACCTGTGCGATCGCGTCTTGCTGCGCCTTCAATACCAACTCATAAATAATCCGCTGTTCTTCGCTAAATTTACCCCCAATGGGAAACGTGCGGGTAATATCGGCATTGTAATACTCATAAGCACAGCCCGCATCAATCAACAACAAATCCCCAGTTTCCATCTGGCGGGTATTTTCCACGTAATGCAAAATACAACTATTCACCCCCGACGCCACAATCGACGGATACGCCGGACCCAACGCCCCCCGTTGGCGAAAAATATGTTCGATTTCCGCCTGAATTTGGTACTCATAACATCCCGCTTGGGCAAATTTTCGGGCATAATTATGAGCATCTACAGAAATCGCCACCGCTTGGCGCATCATCTCCAACTCAGTTGGACTCTTCACCAAGCGCATCTTCTGGAGAAGCGGATTTGTGGACTCAATCGCCATTGGACCCGTTCCCCGCTTGGGATAGGTTCTCATCAAGGTTTGCCAATGGGTGAGGATGGTTTGATTAAACTCGCGATCGCGCCCTAACTGATAATAAATCCGATCTGCCTTCTCTAAATACTGAGGTAACTTCTCATCCAGTTCCGTAATCGGATACGCCTCATCCGCGCCATAGCGTTCTTTCGCCCCATCAACCCCCGTCCGATACCCTGTCCAAACTTCCTTTTCTGGATCTTTGGGTTGGACAAACAGGACAAAGCGGTGTTCAGAATGGTGCGGCGCTAACACCGCCACGGCTTCGGCTTCATTAAACCCCGTCAGATAAAAGAAATCACTATCCTGACGAAAATTATATTCCACATCATTATGCATCACCGCAACCGGGGCGCTGCGGAAGATAGCCGTCCCCTTACCAATCTGACTCATCAACTGTTCGCGGCGTTGGCGATACTCGGTTTGTGAAATCATCATTATGTTTCGCTAGCTTTTGGGTAGACAATTAACCCCAGAACTGATATTTATGGTTAGAGTTTTATTATCCTTACTCTAGTCAATTCCGGCAATGCACCAGAGAACCGCAGGAATTTGACGACCGTTTTAGGGGCATTCTACTGGAATTTACCGTTCATCGTTCCGGGTTGATTGGTGATTACCATGAACCCCGTCACTTGGTTTTTACCCAGGAGTACGTCCTCTCTTGCCAACCCAGAACAGGTGAACGGAGAACTCAATCCAGCGTAATACATCGTATTACCTAAACGCAACCATTTTTGAGGCAATTATGGCACAATTTCCCCTGCAAGACACAGATCAGATCACCCATCCCCTTGTCCAAGATACCTACGCCGAAATTAGCGCCGAATTGGGATTTGGTATAGTACCCAATTTATTCAAATCCATGGCGATTCGTCCCGAGTTTTTATCCACCACCTGGAAACAGTTTAGATCCACTATTTTAAAAGGCACTATTCCCCGCACGATTAAGGAAATGATTGGTGTGGCTATCTCCCAGGCAAATAGTAGTGATTATGCGCTGAAGGTTCACCTACACAGTTTATCCGCATTGGGAATTAGCGAACAAGTATTACAAATGCTTGTCAGCGACTTTGACAACTGTCCTTTACCCGAACGCGAAAAAAGCGTAATTCGCTTTGGCTTGCTCGCGGCGACGAAACCCCAGCAACTCAGTGATGCAGACTATCAACACCTGTACGAGTTGGGATTAGATCAATCAGAAATCTTTGAACTGATTACCACCGCTAACTTATTTACCGCTATCAACCAATATACCGACGCGATCGCTCTAGAAATTGATACCCTATAACAATAGGGGATGAAAGAGGTTTGAGTTTTTTGGGGCGGGTTGAGGAATTTATCGGGTTTGTCTCCCGTAAGTAGCCAGCAAAACCCGCTCCCAACACTAGCACGAATTCCCAAACTTATCGATAATGAATCATAAACAAGTGAGATATATAGACGCGCCGTGGCTTCCCCTATGATGGGATGAGGGATAGGAATGAGTTTTTCTTTATTTGCCAGCAGTAATCATCAGCTCGAAGCTCAGGATCGGGAAGAACTCCTCCAAACTACCCGACAGTTGCTGACTCAAATCCAGGCGCTTTCATCCCGAATTTCCGCAGTTAATGAAATTGCTAATTCGATTAACCGCTCCTTGAATTTAGAAGAAATATTACAAATTCTCAGTAAACAAGCGAAGTGGTTATTAGACTTTCAGCATTGCAGTGTCTGTCTCAAAAATGACGATGGTACATTTCGCTTAATCACTCTGTTTGGTTCCCAAATTCCCTGCCAGGATTGTCCCATTTGCGAAAAGAATCCAATCATTTTTGCTCTCAAAACTGGACAATCTCAACTCAATCCTCCCGATGCCAACGATACATTTTTATCTGCATATCCCTCTAAAATTATTCTGCCCCTAACTAGAGATGATCAAGTTATCGGTTCGCTAAATTTTGCCACGAGCAAACCCTCAGCCTATTCCCAAGAAGATTTACGCATCGGCTATTTACTGGCGGTACAATTAGCTAGTGCGATTCGCAATGCTAGATGTTTTCAGGAAATGAAAAGGCTGTTGGCAGAAATGAACGTCCTTTACTCGAATCTGGAAGGAGAACGACGTAAATCTGACCAACTCTTGTTAAATATTCTCCCTGAACCCATTGCCCATGAGTTGAAAGAAACGGGAAAAGTAAAACCTGTTTATTATGATTGTGCTACCGTTTTATTTACCGACTTCAAAGGATTTACCAAAATTGCTGAACAATTATCACCGGAAGCGCTGGTTCAAGAATTAGATTATTGTTTCTCGTTTTTTGATTTAGTCAGTGAAATTTATAAACTGGAAAAATTAAAAACGATTGGTGATAGTTATATGGCAGTCTCTGGTATTCCCGTCGCCCAATCTACTCATGCTATTGACACGGTTCTAGCGGCTTTACAAATCCAGGCTTTTATCCACTGGCGACAAATTGAAAAGATGCAGAATAATGAACCCTATTGGGAGATTCGGATTGGCATTCACTCAGGTTCCTTACTCGCGGGTGTGATTGGACGCAAGAAGTTTACCTATGATGTATGGGGGGATACTGTGAACATAGCATCCCGAATGGAATCATCCGCGATTCCGGGAACGATTAATATTTCCCAATCGACATTTGATCGAGTTAAGGATTTTTTTGAGTGTGACTACCGGGGAAAAGTTGCGGCTAAAAATAAAGGAGAAATTGATATGTATCAGGTTAAACGACTCAAACCCGATTTTGCCACGGATTCTCTCGGTTTGGTTCCTAATGAGAAGTTTAATCGGATTTATTCTCGAATTTCTAGTCTAGCGGTCTAATAACAAAGTCCGCGCAGGCGGACTTTGTTTGTGTAGCAGCGATTTCAATCGCCGTTGCAAAAGGGGATAATAAAGGCGGATTTGGTATTAGTCTCAAAATTCCATCGGGGCGGGTTTAGTCACTTATGGGTTAGGTCAGAAACGATAGGAGTAAAACCCGCCCCTACACATTCAAATCAATTAATGTCGGTGATTATTACTATAATGAAATCTCGCCCCAGCCCACTGTAGTTTTTCCCGTAAGGTTTTGTAGTAGGAATTATTTTCGCGTAGAATGATAAACTTGGCATAGCAATCTGCCTTACGCACATCCACCCGTTGTCCGGGCCAAATCGGTGTTGCCATTACCCCATCCATCCACAGTTTAGTGTTGAGTTCATAATCGCCGAGGGGCCAAATGCTGACAACAGAACCCGCAGGTAGGACTAAGGGACGACTGGATAGACTTAAGGGACAAATTGGCGTTACCGCGATCGCTTCCATGCCATCATGGAGAATCGGACCGTTGGCAGATAAGGTATAACAAGTCGAACCGGTTGGTGTGGCGACAATCAATCCATCCCCTTGATACTGATCAACCACTTCTCCGTCAATTTCCATTTCTAGAATCGAGGTAATCATGCGATCGGCTGAGGCGGGTTTGACGCACATTTCATTCAGCGCCAAATAGCGATCGCTAACGGGTTCGAGATTGGTCCCTGTGGCAAAGCTATGCTGGCGGGAATCCCCTTCAAATAGAAGGGCTTCGATCATCATGCGTCGCTGCACAGCATAGCGATCTTCGATAATCCGATCCCATATCTGTTCGCTCTCCTTGAACGCCTCAAAGGGTTCTGTCAGAAATCCCAGATGTCCGCCAATGTTGATCGCCAAAATCGGGATACCTGCGGGGGCTAGGTGTCGTGCGGCGGCTAAGGCGGCGCCATCCCCTCCCAGCACCACCGCCAGATCGATGTTCTGCATCACGGATGCCAAAAACACAGGATAGGGATTATCCTTGGCACTACTCGGTCCAATTAGGACATGACAACCGCGTTTTTCTAATTGCCGAGCGCATTTTTCCGCCCAAGCTTGACCTTGGGAGTCTCTGGCTTTGTGGACGATAATCACTTGTTTTAGCTGCACGGTGACCTCATTACTGACGTTTGAGAGATGTCCTCGATGAGAAAGCGATCGCACGGGTGGTTAATCCGTCTCAATTATCCATCCTTATTGTCCGGTTGTCAGAACCGGGGAATCAAATGTACGGGCGAAGCATTTGCGGAGTAAGGTGAGCGGTTTGTTGCATAACTATAGAGCGCAAATGCTTCGCCGGAATCGAATGTACGGGCGAAGCATTTGCGGAGTAAGGTGAGCGGTTTGTTGCATAACTATAGAGCGCAAATGCTTCGCCCCTACTGATTACTTTAATGGCGCGTTCTTGACAGTTTAGCTTGACAAATATCACGAGATAGAGTAATAGCTGTAATTTCTGGCTGGGGACGTTCAAAAACGGGATGATTTTTTAGGCGATCGCACGCCACTTGCAAGCCAGTTTGCCAATCCTGCGGTTCTGGTAATATCCTCACATCCCACAAGCGTACCGTTTTATCCTCACTACCACTGGCAAGTCTTTCACCATCTGGACTAAACCTCAGCGATCGCACAGCACCTTGATGTCCCCGTAACGGTTCACCCCGTAACTGACCCTGAGCATTCCATAAGCGAATTGTACCATTGCCACTACCACTGGCGATCGTTTCCCCATCTGGACTAAACGCCACCGCAAAAACCACTCCCTGATGTCCTCGCCAAGGTTCACCCATTAACTCACCTTGACGATTCCATAAGCGTACTGTCCCATCTCGTCCCCCACTGACAATCCTCTCACCATTGGGACTAAACCCTAGGTCAAACACCACACCCTCATGTCCCCGGAACGGTTTACCCAAGGGTTGACCCTGACGATTCCACAAGCGGATTGTCCCATCCCCACTACCACTGGCGATGGTTTCTCCATCGGGACTAAACGCCACCGTAAAAACGACTCCCTGATGTCCCAGAAACGGTTGACCGATGGGATTACCTTGGCGATTCCACACCTGAACTGTACCATCTTTGCCGCCACTGACTAGGAATTGACCGTCTGGACTCCAAGCTATTGAGGTGATCCAATCCTGTCCCAAAAATGGCTGACCGAGGGGTTGACCTTGAACCGTCCACAAGCGAATTGTACCATCCCGGCTACTACTAGCAATCACCTGTCCTTGAGGACTAAAAGCCACCCCTGTCACCTCATCTTTATGTCCGGGTAAGGATTGACGAATTAAAGGGTTCTGTCGCGTCCACAGATGAACCAAACCATCCTCGGTTCCACTGACTATGATTTGATTATCGGGATGAAAATCGACAGCCTGAACCGCTGATTCATGGTCTAAGCGATCGCGTTCTCTCGCTACTTCAATGGCTTGCCAAAGACTGGACGCAATTGGCTTATCTACTTGCTGCAATTTAGCATAACTTTGAGCCGTTGTTTCAATTGCCAGTAATAATCCCTTAATGGGTTCCACCGGGAGCAAGTTTTGCACGGTAGCCGCATTTTTATATAACTGTTCCCGTTCAGCGATTTGTGCTGTTTTATACCATCGGCTCATCGCCATCCCAGTGGTTAGACTCAATAGCGCGATCGCGATGACTAATCCTCCCCTAGCAAAACCCCGTCGCGTTCGTTTGTGCTGGATACTCTGCTGAATCAGGTCTTGTCCTAAAGGGGATAAATTGAGATAATCTCGATAATACTCTGCCTCAGTTAGGGTTAATTCCGATAAGATTCGGTTGGGTTTTCCTTGAGTTTGCCACGCAATCGCTGCGGCTTCAATTTGTTCCTGTAGTCTCATCCCGTGGCGTTTTTCTTCGACCCATTGCTGGAGTTTTGACCAATGCTGAATTAGGGCTTCGTGGGCAATTGTTACGACGGTTTGATTCCATTTCCAGGAGTGAGTGACGATTAAACCCCCATCGATTAATTCTTGCATCACTGATGTAACTGCTTTTGTTGAATGGCGATCGCCACTATCCTTGACCGCATTTGTTGATGAAGACGTTTCTTTTGTAGAGACGTTGCATGCAACGTCTCTACACAGCGCGTCTCCAGATCCCCTAACCTCTCCCTCTACTTTGCCTGATCCGGTGTTCCCAGACATAGTATGAGAGGTTAGATGCAGCGTCTCTACAGATTCAAATTGGTTTCCAGATTTTCCTTGAAAACTCAGAATTAACTCAGATGGGTCTAATTGTCGCGCCGTAACTTGACTGTTTTCACTCAACTGGATTAACGCTAAAAAAATGTCTTTGGCAATTTTTTGTTCCTTCGTTGAAAACGATTGATAAACGCGGTTTGCGTGTTTTTCTATTGCCCCTTGCAGCCTACCCCACCGATAATATTCTGCTACCATTAACCGATTCACTGGACGCCGTTGCCACAGTTGAGTTAACATAAACTGGAGTAACGGTAAACTGGCAGCATTCTCTAAATCCCAGAGGAGTTGAGTGACTAAATCTGACTCAATATCTACACCCACTTGCTGGGCGGGTTTAATAATAGCGGTTTCCAATCCTTCCTTGGTCATTGGGGTTACGGTGACCATAAGCGCCTGAATTTTTTGCACCAGTTGGGGATAATTCGCACAATTGCTTAAAAAATCTGTTCGCATCCCTATAACCAGACAAAGTTGATTCTCGGTGCGTTCTAATCCACCCAACAAACAATCAAAAAACTGTTGTCGTTCTGTTTCATCCCGACAGCAGGTAAATACCTCCTCAAATTGATCCACCACCAACAATAACCGCCGTTCTCCAGCCACTGTCCGCAGCACAATCCCTAATCCTACTCCCCCCATTTGGATCAGTTTCATGGTTTGTGTAAACTGATAGTCACGTTCGGGGTTATGGGGATTGACAAAGGATCGGGCTAAATTCTCAAGGGGATGTTCACCAGGTTGAAAAATCAAGGTCAGCCATTCCTGAGTCCCTGATAACCGTTGTCCCCGTTTAAGCTGATGCAAAAGTCCGGCGCGAATCAGCGAAGATTTCCCACTCCCACAGGTTCCAATTACCGCCAGGAAATTGTTTATGCGTATATGTTCGAGGAGTTCATCTGTTAATGTTTCTCGTCCATAAAAATACTGGGTATCTTCGTTTTTGTAGTCAAAATAGGCTAAACCTTTATAGGGACAAAACCGTTCAGGTGCGCTGGGGGGTAAAGCGGGTAAAGATTCTAGATCGGTTTGACGATTACGGATTAACAGAATCGGTTTCCCGGCGTTAGCAAAAATCAGGGGAGGGGATAATTGATTAATTAAATCGGTTAGGGTATAGTTTGTCACCCAGCCAGGGGGATGGTTTCTGGAATCGAGTCCTAATAATAGAATGGACGCCAACTGACTGTAATGATTCGATTCAGTCTGATTTTTTAATTTATCCTTTTCTCCCCATCTCCCTATCTCCCCATCCCTTTGTGACTGACAGGTGGCGATAAAACAACGACTGTATCCCTGACCCCGATATCCCGGATCAGCTTGGGTGAGGTCAAACTTTTCATCGCTACAATAGCAATCTAACCAAATAATTTGCTCTCGAACTGGACTTTGTTGCAACAAATTACGCAGCCAGGACAGAGATAATCCCCAGTGACCCCGATTTGGGTTAACATCGCTGGTGGCTAAGAAACTGGTTTGTAGGTCTTGATTTTTGTAGAGTCCATAGCCAGAGAAATATAGCACAACTGTATCGGGAATCCTGTTTCCGTCTGGGAGTAAAAGTTGGACTAATGCGGTTTCAAGTTGAGTCTGGGTAACTCGAATTGGGGTAGTTGAATCGACAGGAGTGTTGGAAGCTGGAAGTCGCCTGACTTGGACATTACCGCGATCAATCATGAGTTGCGCGATCGCATCCGCATCCTTCGCCGGTGATGTCAAGTTTTTCAGGTGCTGAGTATCGTAAGTATTAATCCCAACGATCAAAGCCTGTCGATTCATAAGAAGTCGTCAATCCCTGTCAGCAGCATCCCGTTTTTCGGGCTAACTTTAATTGATTCAGAGATTGTGCTTCTACTCAGGACAATTAGGGGAGTTACTTAGAGAATCAGAAGTTCTGTTGAATAGGAATGAAATCAGACCCTACAGGCAGGCACATTTTCCCATTATGAAGTAAGTATCCCAGAAAACCACCGCCCTTGTCAATAGCTCAAATCGGGATTATTTCAGTCATCTTGCACCCCTGCTATCTTAGAGGCACATCAGTTTATTGCTCAGGAACTATAGCGCTCCTCTGCCCAAGGTTCACCTCGGCGGTGATAACCATTACGTTCCCAGAACCCCGATTCCTCGTGGTCAAAAAACTCTAAACCATTAATCCACTTCGCGCTTTTCCAAGCATACAGGTGCGGTACCACTAAACGCACCGGACCCCCATGTTCTGGAGGTAAAGGTTCACCGAACAGGGTATGGGCAAAAAAGTTATCCTCACGCACAAACTCGTCCAATGTCAGATTCGTGGTGTAGCCGCCATAGCAATGTTGCAAGACATGGGTAGCTTTCGGGTCAAGTTCCACCTGACTCATAAAGTCAGTTACCCTGATCCCCGTCCATTGCACATCCAGTTTTGACCAACGGGTCACACAATGAAAATCCTTAGTAAAATCATGTTGAGGCATTGTCATAAAATCTGACCAACGCCAAGTCTTGGGTGTAGCTAAACCCCAAACCCGAAATTCCCAGTCATCAATGTTGACTTGGGGAGTATTACCATAGGTTAGAACCGGGAACCCCTTGGTCAAGAATTGACCCGGAGGCACGCGATCGCTCTGTTCCGGTTCCGGTTTTTGGAAAAATTTTCCGATCATAGTTTAACCTCACTCAACGACTTAACGCTGCGACCTAGAGAGTACCAGAGGTATCATGCTACCTCTGTACTCCCCCATCTGTACTCCGTCAACAGAGGTGTTCACTTGCCTTGTCCCACCCTGCACTAGGCTTCTTCTTCCTCTTCTTCTTCACTCGGATAGACAAACGTCGAACGTCCACTCAGAACTGCCTTCCCAAGAGAGAGGGCTTTCTGGGCTTCCAAGGATGCCTTGCGCCTCCAGTTAGCCCTGCGTTTGTCTCGTTTTGACTTTGATGTTTTCTTCTTTGGTACAGCCATGGTCGTCAGTTCACGAATTTTGCACAACCTTTCTATTGTATGCCAAAGCGTGGGTATTTGAAGCCAAGCCTCTGCCGGAAGCTACGTTACTGCAATGTTAAACTGAGTAAGCCAATGTAAAGATTGTACAAAGATTGGGGAAAGCTCTAGACACAGGGATGGAAAACCCCTCAAAATATAATTAGTGTAAAAAATTCTTTTCACCCTTAGACTAGGCTCAAAGCCTAGTTTTGACTTGTAACTAAAAGCTGTTTTTATGGATAAGTTATCGGTTTCAAGCTTTCCTGAGCGACTTGCACCCGCCTCTACAGTATAACGTTTGACTTCCCAGGTAGCCGTACTGGTCTATGTAAAGGAATCTGCCACTCGTTTAATCGTTCACTCACTTTTTAACTTATGTTTTCCATCTACATTCTCACCCACAACGAAGAACTAGATATTGCCGCTTGTATTGAATCGGCACAGTTATCGGATGATGTCATCGTGGTAGATTCCTACAGCACAGACCACACGGTAGAAATTGCCTCCCGCTATCCGGTTCGTATCGTGCAACATCAGTTTGAGAGCCATGGCAAGCAACGAACCTGGATGCTAGAAGCTATTCCCACGAAGTATGAATGGGTTTATATCTTAGAAGCAGATGAGCGGATCACCCCTCAACTGTTTCAAGAGTGTTTAGCGGCGATAAAACGCCCAAATGCGGTTGGCTATTATGTGGCAGAACGAGTAATGTTTATGGGGAAATGGATTCGCCACAGTACCCAATATCCCCGTTACCAAATGCGTTTTTTCCAAAAAGGAAAAGTTTGGTTCACAGATTACGGTCATACGGAACGGGAAGTTTGTGCTGGAGCAACGAGTTTTCTGCAAGAAACCTATCCTCACTATACCTGTAGTAAAGGCTTGAGTCGTTGGATAGAAAAGCACAATCGCTACTCCACCGATGAAGCAACTGAGACACTCCGTCAGTTACAACAGGGAAACGTCAATTGGTGGAACTTATTCTTTGGTCGCTCGGAAGTCGAACGGCGTCGAGCGCTCAAGGATTTATCCCTACGCTTACCGTTTAGACCCCTGTTACGGTGGATTTATATGTATTTCTTCCTCGGTGGTTGTCTGGATGGCAAAGCGGGAATGGCTTGGTGTACCTTGCAAGCCTTCTATGAATATTTAATTTTGCTTAAAGTCCAAGAAATGAAGCAAATGCCACCGTCTCACATGTCGCCAGCTCATCCAATGACTGTCATACCAGATGTTAAGACTTCTGAGGTATCCCATAATTATCATCTACCTCAAACTCAACGGACATTAGCGTCCATCATTAAACCCTGAGACAAAGATAGAGCTACCCCAATACTGCTCGGTTAAGGAAGGTTGTCCATCGAAGCAGAGGGAGCAGGGGAAGCAGGGGAAGAGAAGACAGGCTTATCCGAGCAGTATTGAGACCTACCCCATTTTATAGCTACTCAGTAATATATCAACAAACTATTCTCCGTTTAGAGATTTTATCTCGATTCGGAGAATAGTTTATTTTATGTAGGATGGGCAAGGATTTTGCAGTTGTTGGCATTAAAGTTTAAATGCCGAACACCATACAGAATCGGTATCAGTTAACAAAATTGATGTCCAGGGACTTACAGCTTGTCGTGGGGGAAAAATTTATTGGGGGTTCACAAAGGGAATCAAAACCATGAAGACTTGATGTTCTCCGTTGATTTCTAATGACATCTCTTCAGGTTTTTGAATAAGATTAAAACAACTGAGCAAAGGTAAGGTTCAGCATCTAACCCAACAGAATTGCTGAAAAGCCATACCTGAAACGCAGCGCCCATTACACCATTTAATTGTTGACATGAACACTAAAACTTTTTCGCGTTTAAGTAAATTGGTAGCCCCCTTATCAATGGCAGCGACGATAGTACTAGCGCTATCTACCCAGGCGAGTGCAATTAGTCTTGCAAACATTTTTGAATATAACTTATTTATGCTAGGGGATGTGAATCAGAGTAATACTGATTCTGAAGGGAAGGTCGCCATTGGTGGAAATGCCACATTCACAAATTTTTATGCGGGAATGGAACTTCCGAAAGAGGGAAACAATGGCGATGTCTTAATTGTTGGTGAGAATTTAATCTTTACCAACGGTCAAGTTCGAGGTAATACGGTTTATGGGGAAACAGCAGAACTGACCAATGTAACCCTGCAAAATGGGGGGACGCTGCGCCAAGATAATCCCATTGACTTTGCTGCAGCCAGTCAGGAATTACGAGGATTATCTCAATTTTGGGGAGGGTTAGAGGCTACTGGTACGACAGAAGTAACATCGTGGGGTGGAATTACGTTAAATGGTTCAAATGAAAACCAGAATATCTTTCATCTAAGTGCGTCAGATTTAAGCAAGGCTAGCGGCTTCAATCTTAATGTAGCTTCAGGTTCGACTGCCATCGTAAATATTAGTGGACTCGAAGCATCATTACAAAACTTTAGGTTCAATATCAATGGTGGTATTGATCAGCGACAGAAAGTCATCTACAACTTCTATGAAGCCACGAACCTGTCAGCCAGTGGCATAGGAATTGAAGGCAGTATTTTGGCGCCTACCGCTACTTTCAACTTTAACAATGCTCAAATTAACGGTAACTTAATTGCCGCTTCGCTAACGGGAGGGGGACAATCCAATAACTATCTGTTCAATGGCAATTTACCTGAACTAATAAGAGCGCCTCAAGCCAGTGAAGCCGTTCCTGAACCCGCGACATTAGCTGGGTTAGGATTAGTCGCGGCTGTGGGTATTGCTTCTCGCCGTAAAGATAAGCATAAAGTCTAAGACTGTTAAAGGTGAGTTGAGCAATTGGCTGCGATAACCAAAACGATCGCCTTATCCCACCTCAGCCACTCCAACCCAAGTCCATTTTTTCATGCACTCCTCACACTATCATCCCTGACTTTCAGTCGGGGATTTTTGTATCACCATAACTTGTATGACTCCTAAGGTGTTTCTTTCATCCATAACGGGCGCGATCGCGGATTCAGATATCTGACACTATAGTTTTTAGCTACTGATGATGAGAACGCAAGGAGTGCGGAACCTCTAAACCATGAGCGTTCATTAATGATTCATCCGCCATAACCTGCTGGGGAGTTCCATCAGCAATAATTCGTCCTTCATTGAGTAAAAGCACGCGATCGCACACTTCGATAATCAATTCTAAGTCATGGGAAGAAATCAGAATCGTTTGCTGAGCGGTTTGGAGAAAGTTGATCACGCGACGACGATAGCGCATGTCTAGGTTAGCGCTGGGTTCATCGTACAGAACCAATTGGGGACGCATGGCTAACACGCCCGCGATCGCGACCATGCATTTCTCACCTCCAGAAAGATTGTGCGGTACCCGTTCTGCTAGGGTTTCCACACCAGCCAGAGACAGCGCATTTTGAACCCGATGGTTAACCTCATCCTCTGACATCCCCATATTCTGTGGACCAAAGGCGACATCTTCCCATACTGATGGTAATAATAACTGATCGTTAGGATTCTGAAACACTAAGCCAATTTCTGGGCGAAACTCACCCACAACAACGGGTTTTCCAAATAAGTCAATGTCTCCAGAGTTTGGTGTTAAAATACCGCAGACTGAGAGGAATAACGTTGTTTTACCCGCACCATTGGGTCCAATTAAACCGACTCGTTCTTCAGGATATATATTAAAATTGATGTCTTCTAAAACCTCAGGTCTATCTGGATAGGAGAAACTCAAATCAGAAACCGCGATCGCCGGTTCTCTAGCACTGTCTGGGTTAGATACAAGTTGTTGTTGTGGTCTCATAATTCGTCATTCGTCATTTGTTTATGTCATTCGTCATTGGTAAGGATTGGAGAAAATTTTTCCGGTTACTACCGCCTTTCTACCAAAATTTCAGCAACGACGAACCCAAGGGCGATCGCCAAGGTGATCCCCACCGCAATTAAATCCCCACGAGAAACCCGATTTATGCTACTAGGCGGTTTACGATGTTTCAGGGTATAACCGTACCCTCGTAATATCATCGCTTGATAAACCTGCTGGGATTGGTTGTAACTGCGAACCAATAAGCTACCCACCAGAGACGCCAGCACATTCAGATTACGGCGAGACAAACGAGTCGCCCGAAACCCCCGCAATTGCATCGCCCGTTTCATTTTGATTAAATCTTCACCAAACTGTTCGATATAGCGGTACGTCAACAGCGTCATATCCGCCAGTACCGCCGGAAGTCCCAGCGATCGCATGGCTTTGACAGTACTCAAAAACGGGGCTGTACCAAACAGAATTAAACTCACGGTGAGAATACATAAAAATCGAGTCGCAATCAGCGCTAGCGCCACGATTCCCTCTTTATATAGACTCAAAATACCTATCTGAACGATAACCTTACTACCCACGGTAAACGGTAAAAGCAGAGTAATCGCCAGCAAAAAAAAACCAGGGTAGCGCAGCCGCGATCGCAAAAACGAGAGGGGTAATCTGGAGAGGCGATAATACACCAGCGTCACGATCAACAGCCCTGGAAGCAAACTCAAATGTTCAACGAATGAAAACGCAAAAATTAAGCTAAATAAGCCAATCAGTTTACAACGGGGTTCCCAACGATGAATCGAAGAGTCTAAATTGGCATAAAAATCCAGTCCGTGTTTCATCAACTCTCCAACAATTCAGGTTTGACTTGTTTCAAAAACAGAGCCACGGCTGTCGTAAACGCGCCCTCAATTGCCATGAGTGGGATATGAGCCAAGACTAACCCGGAAATTGCTGTTCGTTCGGCTGACACATCTATAGTCGCGGGAATATTAGTAATCACTAAACCAAAAAATATCAGCGTAGCTATACCTAAACCTCCCGCCCCCCCGATAAAGGCAAACAAACCCGTTACCACCCGATTATCTTTATCGAATAGTAGGCGAAATTGAAATAGATGATACGCCAAAAGTGCCGGTACGCCAAACATCGTGGCGTTTACCCCTAGCGTGGATAAACCACCATGCTGAAACATAATCGCTTGAAAGAATAAACCGATGAGAATCGCTGGAAACGCATAATATCCCAACATTGTACCTAACAACCCATTCAGAATCAAATGGACACTCGCTGGTGGGATGGGGATGTGAATCCAAGAGGCGACAAAAAAGGCGGCTGTGAGTAGGGATGCTTTGGGAATATTCTCTTGGGGATTAGGATCTCGGTTAATTTGACGTAGGGAGTACCAAGTGAAACCTCCTGTCGCTGCGTAACCTGTAATACATACAGAAGCAGGTAGGATACCGTCAGGAATGTGCATGATTCTCGTGTTAAGTTTTAAATGTTCCAGACGTGGGTTTGAAGCGTCTGTAAAGGCGGGTTTCACTATTATCGTTGTTTTTATCCTGATATTACTAAACCCGCCCCAACTTAAGTTTTACGTTTTGAGTGCGATAATTCTTTTACCAATGAACAATCCACAATCAACCATCTTAACTGTAATTGTGCCAACCTACTTAGCATGTTTTGTCCTTTGGGAAAAATAGAGTGCTGTACCGACAAACCCCCAGATCACCGCAACCGCCATAACCACAATTTGAACGGGTGTGAAAGAGCCACTCTTAGATTGAATACTCATCACTTGACTATCGACGGTGTTCTCTGTTGCTGATTGATTCTCACCCATAGAAATAGTAATCAAATCACCGTGACCCGCTTGGCGAACCTGAACCGCCCATTCTCCCGGTTGTGAGCGTTCAGGAACAAAGACAAAGCTACCATTTTCGTCGGTGGTTCCTTGCAACCAAGGAGTAGAAGGATCTTGGGGAGAGTAAACCGTAACTTGGGCATTGGACATGGGTTCGCCGTTATCAAAAGCCGCATCAATTTTAATCGCCTGCGTGGTTTCATAGTTAATCTTGGCACCATGAGCCGTAGCTTTAGCTGACCAGCTCATCATTAACATTAGGATAAGGGGGACTAACAATTTCCTCTTCATCGCTCACATTTTCTTAATGTCTTAGAAACGGTTGAAACCCAGTTCGTGACCCATAACTCATCTTTATTGTCCGTGATGATTTTCCTTATCGCAAAAGGACATAAGACATAAGACATAAGACCAATTTAACTCGATTTGTTGGCAACGGTTTGGATTTCTTCACAGTGACCCTCACCGACGTGACCTAAACTGGGAAGAATTTCCTGAAGTTTCTGGTATTCTTCTGGGGAGAGTCCCGACTTGAGCTGCTCTTGGTCTAACTCTAGTGTGCCATCGTTGGCTAGAGTCGCTAGCGGCTCAAACCCCAACGCACCGGTATTAATCTCATCATCAGCGGGGGCGTCGGCGTCTCCAAAGAGGTGGTCAAAGTGGAACGTGGCTTCCAAGTCGGCGGTATCACCTTGAGCCAGAATTCCCTTGCGTTCGTCGCCGACAAATTCCCCACAGACAAATTCTAAGGGCTGATTTAGGGCAATAGTAAAGTCAATGGTTTGCCCGTCTTTCTCGGCTGTTCCCATCATCACCAGGGTTTGACCTTCAGCCGGTCCCTCCTCGGCTTTTACCATTTTCCAGGATAAAGCATTATATTGTCCGGCAGGGGCATCGGCAACTTCTTCCACGAGAATGGGTTCAGCATCTTCCCCACCTGCGGCTAAATCAACGGTGTGGGTTTTGTCCAGAACCACTTTTTCTTTCGCTTGCACTTTACTACCCGCCTCAGCATTGAACGGCGGATCACTTTGGTAAGCGGTGATATCGGCTAAGTTGACGTAAATATGGTCAAAGGAGATTTTCCAGCCGTCTTTTGACGTGAAACCCTGACGGACAAAATCTTCTCCATTCGCCCGGATTTCTAGGGTTCCACTCCCTTGACTTGCTTGAGTTGCACTCTGAGGTTCTGTTTGTGTCTGAGTTTCGCTGGTGGTTTCACTCTGGGAACAGCCCATTAGGGTTCCCGTTGTCAAGACCATCAGACTCGCGAAAATGAATAGTGGTTTCTTCATTGATTGGCTTTAGCGGTTCTCATACTATACCCAATTAAATCCAACAAGTTTTCCTAATAATTTGCAATACCCCTGGAGGGCATCTTTTGGCAAACGGGGAACAGGAAACAGGGAACAGGAAACAGGGAACATGAGTTATTGTTCTCGCTTTTTGATTAAGTCATCTGATGGATTTAGCGGTGTACGGTAGACCCTTGAAATCGTTTAATACATTGACAACTGAGTGACGCTTTTTCCACCCCTTCATTTTGCCAAAAACCTTGCCATCAGGCATGATCGTTCCTTGGAAGATAGCGCTTTGGAGATGCGCTGAACTCCAATGAGAAGCCGCCCGGGTTTTACAATCAACAATGAACCATGAACAAAGGACAAATCCCCAATCACCCTTTCCCGGTTAGCCAATAGGTGAGCATTTCTCCTTTTCCCTTAACCTCAATGATCCCGCGTTTTTCCAAGATATATTTATCCTTTAACCGTTCGTAAGTTGCCTGAGTGACTTGAATTCCCCCAGAAATTCCTTGAGATTCCATCCGCGAGGCGACGTTTACCGTATCCCCCCACAGATCATAAATAAACTTTTTCATACCGATAACTCCAGCAATCACAGGTCCTGTGTTAATACCAATCCGCAGTTGAAACGCTTCCCCGGTATCCATACGAAATTGAGTAATCACTCGTTGCATCTCTAATGCCATATCCGCGATCGCTTCAGTATGATTGAGTCTAGGTACAGGTAGACCACAGGCAACCATATAAGCATCACCGATGGTTTTAATCTTCTCCAACCCATACTCCTCAGACAGCAAATCGAACGTGGAGATAATGGTTCCGAGTAATTGAACCAATTCCGTCGGTGGCATTCGGCTTGATAAGGGGGTAAACCCTACAATATCTGCAAACAAAATCGTCACATCGTCGAATTGTTCAGCGATGAGGGCTTCCCCATGGTACTTGCCTAAGGTACTGTGGTTTTGTTTCAACTGCTGTGCGATCGCCTCTGGCAAAATATTTAATAATAGGCGTTCTGACTTTTCTTGCTCCGCCCGCAAATCGGCTTCTGCTTGGAGGCGTTGCTTCTCAACTTCAATGCGCTGGGTGATATCTTCTAATACTCCTAAAACGCCAACAACCTTACCTTGGGCATCATGGATGGGGATTTTACTTACATCTAGCCAAACCGTTTGCCCATCGATGGGGGGTTTTTGTTTGGTTTCGACAACATGGAATTCGGCTTGATTCCGGGTAATAACCCGCAAATCTTGCTGGCGGTAGAGTTCAGCAATGTCTCGACTGGGAAGTAAATCATAGTCTGTTTTCCCCACCACAACCTCTGGATTTTCTAGCCCTGCTGCCTTTGCCCAATTTTTATTGCAACCGAGAAAGACTAAGTTGGTATCTTTCCAAAAGACTTGTTGGGGGATATTATCGATAACTAATCGCAAATATTCTTCTTTTTCTCTCAAGGCTGCTTCAGCTTGCTTGCGTTCTGTCACATCTGTGCCAATTGAGAGAACTTCAATTAATTCACCCTCTTCATTGAAAATCGGTTTATTCGCCCAAGTCACCCAAACCGTTTCCCCCGTCTTGTGAATTGTCTCCACGGTTCTGATCCGGTAACGTTCTGGACGTTTGCGGATAGCTCGAATCAAAATAGACAGCATCCGCTGCGATCGCGGCGTATTCGGGACGAGAGTTCCCACCAGATTGCTATTGAGCAGTTGATCGTTATCATAGCCAAAAAATTCCTGACCATAACGATTGATGAATTTAATTTGCCCTTGAACATCCCACCGCAAAATAATGCAATTCGGGGTTTCGACTAAATCTCGATACTGCGCTTCACTTGCTCGCAACGCTTCTAGGGTTTGTTGATGTTCGGTAATATCCCGCGCCACCCAGACAACGGAGTCTTTTGAGATGGGTGAAATACTGGCTGAAAACCAAACAGTTCGATCAGCCAAGGTGAGACGATACTCAACCTGAACCCTCTGCTGGCTGTCTAAGGCTTGGCGAATATAACCGACAAACTGATCCGCTTGCGATCGCGCCAAAAGATCATACTCAGTTTTGCCCAGCATAGCTTCGACAGGTTGACCTAACAAGTCTGGATTTGTCGAGACAATTTTCAGATAACGTCCTTGGCGATCTTTGACGAAAATCAGTTCCGTCACCGCATCAAATAAGGCACGTAATTCTGATTCAGAGTTGAGGGAATTTGTCAAGCCTTTAGACCGTTGACTGAAGTGTGAGATCGACTGACGTATCCCAATAAAGATCAACCCAGCGAGTAGGGCGACTAAGCCAAAAGCCCCCAGACAGACAACCAGGATATGACGGGTATAGAGATAAATTGCTGACCAATTGGTCATGGTTTACCGAAAAATTGGGTCTAAAGCTTCGTCCTTTAGGACGACTTTGTGTTAGAATTAACTTAGAGGAAAGGGTATTAAACCTCTTGTAAAACCCTAGCCCGAGAGGCATCGCACCTTGAAAACTAGACTTAGAGGGTTCTGTACAGGAAGGCTGGTACAGGTAAAAAGTCTAAGCAACAAGTACCAGAAAAGACATTCTTTCTTGTTTTCAATAGTACGATAGGGCATATCGAAACGAGCTTCTGTAATGGAGCAAAACGCTTCTTCCAGAGATGCTCCTAGTTGAGTGAAATAGGACCCCTGTTTCATAGTAAGAGCGCTTGATGAAAGAAGAATCCTGACGCCTAAAGGCGTGAGGAGTGTCAAGGTAACATCGGTATACATCACCGATCAGGCTTGCCTGTGAATAGTTGCTGAGAAAGATGCTACCCCGATTAAATCTGACACCGTTGCACTGGTTCGGTTCGATATGCCCTTCTTAGCAGACCAAAGGGTGCGATCGCACAAGCCCTACAGCAGGTATTCAAAGACTCCTGCAGGGAGAAAGTGTTTGGGTGTGGCGCACCCATCCCATCAGTCTGTCTTAGGGACGGATTCTATGATAGTGATAGACGGAGAATCCTTCGTTGATTTCGATCAACCATTACCATAGACATTCTGTGTTAAACAGTAATGCTCGCTTCCAAATAACGACGGTATGTTGACATCCTCCCCACCTTACTTCGTAGAAGGTGGGGATTCCCATCATCACTGACGGGAGTTCCTGGCTCGTCGAGTAACCTTACTTTTTTGGGTTTCCCCATCCAAGCAGAGGGTCATCTCATCCCCAGGCGTTACTTTCCGAGTGCCCCTCGGTAGTTGTGCTAAACCTTGCAGCGCCTTGATCAAAATATTTATGGCAGCGTTAACATCCCGGTCATCTAAATAACCGCAATGCGGACATTTATGAGTGCGAGTGGACAAGGCTTTCTTCACTTCATGTCCACAATTGGAACAGTTTTGAGAAGTGTAATGAGGTGCAACAACAATTACTGGCACATCAAATACTTTCCCGAAATACTCCAGCCACTGCCTAAACAACGTCCAGCTAGCGTCAGATATTGACTTGGCTAAATGATGGTTTTTAACCATATTTCGCACTTTTAGGTCTTCAATGGCTACCAAGTCTGCCGACTGGACAAGCGCCCTTGCCGTCTTAACCGCAAAGTCTTTACGCCGCCTTGATACCTTGAGATGCGTCCTACCCAACTGTTTGATAGCTTTGAGGCGATTCTTAGAACCTTTATTTGTGCGAGCAACCCGTTTTTGTGCCCTTTTTAAGGCTTTTTCTGCTTTCCTCAAAAATCTAGGGTTCTCTACTTTTTTTCCCTCTGAGTCAGTGTAGAAATGGTTTAAACCGACATCTATGCCCACCATTCGATTAGTGGGTTCGTGATATTCATTGCGCACCTTCTTGATGGAAAACTGAACATAATATCCATCAGCCCGACGCACAACACGCACTCGCTTAATTTGCTCTTTTTGGTAAAAGTGCAAGTCGCGAGTACCCCACATTTTAAAGGTTCCAGCCTTAAAGCCATCCCTAAATGTAATGGTTAATCGGTCATCCGACAACACCCAACCATCAACTTTGTACTCTACTGAGGAAGGTGTTTGGTGTTTGCGAAACTTGGGAAAGCCTTTCTTGCCTGGAACCTTTTTCTTGCACTTATCAAAGAACCTAGCAATGGCGCTCCATGCTCTTTCGGCACTAGCTTGACAAGCTTGAGCTGAAAGCTTCTTGCACCATTCAAATTGTTCTCTAAGTACCCGGCAATATTTATTGAGGTCATATTTGTTGACCCCAATGTTATCCATCCAGTAACGGAGGCAAGAATTACGCACAAAACGAGCAGCACGAATCATCTCATCTAAGATGGCGTACTGCTCGTCTGTTCCTCGTAATTTCACCTCGAATACTAGCATTGTTAACTCAACTCTATGCCAAGCATTTTAGCATAGACCATGAGATAGTGCAAAAAGCAGGTATATTGAATACCTGCTTTTTGCCTGGGGGAGTGAAGGCACCCCCACCCTACTCCACTTCGTTCCTTCGTTCCTTCGTTCCTTTGAGAGCGGGGTTCTATCGCTCCCCCAGTCCCCCACGTCTCGATAGACGCAACTGCCCAGCCGGACATGATCAAACCATATCCTATGAGCCTAGCGTTGGGTCAAAACTCAAAACTCCACTCGTTTCGGATTAGAATGATGTCCTGGTTGTTTCCCAGGGTGAGAAATTCATGGGTCGTGCTGAAAAAGTTGTACTAGCCTACTCAGGAGGAGTCGATACCTCCGTCTGTATCCCTTATCTCAAAGAGGAGTGGGGTGTTAAAGAGGTGATCACGCTAGCCGCCGATTTAGGTCAAGGTGATGAGCTCTCCCCAATCAAAGAAAAAGCGTTGAAATCCGGTGCCGCCGAATCCCTGGTGGTAGACGCGACTGAACAGTTTGTCAAAGATTACGCCTTTCCAGCGATTCAGGCAAATACGCTGTATGAAAATCGCTATCCCTTGTCCACAGCACTGGCGCGTCCGCTGATTGCTAAATTATTGGTAGAAGCTGCCCAAGAGTATGGTGCAGATGCCGTGGCTCACGGTTGCACGGGTAAAGGGAATGACCAAGTGCGGTTTGATGTGTCGATTACCGCACTCAACCCTAACTTGAAAGTTCTAGCACCAGCAAGGGAGTGGGGGTTTAGCCGGGAAGAGACGATTGCCTACGGGGAACGTTTTGGGATTCCTTCTCCGGTGAAAAAATCCTCCCCCTATAGTATTGACCGTAATTTGCTCGGTCGCAGTATTGAGGCGGGGATTCTCGAAGATCCCATGGCTGAACCGCCCGAAGAAATCTATCTGATGACCAAAGCGATCGCGGATACTCCCAATGATCCAGAATACGTGGATATTGGCTTTGAGCGAGGAATTCCGATCTCGCTGAATGGTCAAGCACTTGACCCTGTATCCCTGATTACTCAGCTTAACCAGATAGCCGGAAATCATGGGGTTGGGCGGATTGATATGATTGAGAATCGGGTTGTCGGCATTAAATCCAGAGAGATTTATGAAGTCCCGGCTCTGTTAACCTTAATCCACGCCCATCGCGACTTAGAAAGCCTGACGTTGACCGCTGATGTGAGCCAGTATAAGCGGGGGATTGAAGATACCTATAGCCAACTGATTTACAGGGGGTTATGGTACTCTCCCCTAAAAGATGCCCTAGATGCCTTCATTCAGCAAACTCAGGAGCGAGTTTCAGGAAGCGTGCGGGTCAAATTCTTCAAAGGTAATGCCACCATTGTTGGACGAACATCCAGCAATTCCCTCTATACCCCAGAACTGGCAACCTATACCTCTGAAGATCAGTTTGACCACAAAGCCGCTGAAGGCTTTATCTACATTTGGGGATTACCCACTCGCGTTTGGTCAGCCAAAACCAGAGGTTAAACCCAGTAGGGTGGGCAATGCCCACCAGCCTTAATTCGGTTCCACCGGAGAGGAGAGACGTTCCACCGGAACGTCTCTACAAATCGCTAGCATAGAAAGACAAACGTCCACGTTGTAGCTTCAATCCCCCTATGCCCACCTATCCTGGAATTTCTAGCGACGCCTTCCGACACCCCCTAGACCAACAAGCCGAGGATGCCTTGCGGAGTGTTCCTGGATTTAACCTGGTTGCCCGCAAATTCGTCGAATTTATCTACGAACGTCCCCAATTCGTCTATCTGATGGGCAACAGTATCCAAGTAGGACCGCGCCAATATTCCACGATTTACAGCTTATTCCGCGAATGTGTGCGAGATTTAGATATCCATCCAGAACCCACCCTATTTGTCAGTCAAAACCCCCAAGTGAATAGCTATGCCTTGGGACAAGACAATCCGTATATTGTGTTGAATACAGGGTTATTGGACTTACTCAGTGAAGTCGAAATTCGCACCGTTTTGGCACATGAACTCGGACATATCAAATGCGGTCACACGATTTTAATTCAGATGGGAATCTGGGCGATGGGTGCGGCTGCCTTCCTGGGAGATCTAACCTTTGGTATTGGTAATATTGTCAGCAGTGGTTTACTCTTTGCCTTTTATGAATGGCGGCGTAAAGCAGAGTTATCGTCAGATCGGGCGGCTTTACTGGTTATCGATGATATCAATATTGTAATGAAAACGATGATGAAACTATCGGGGGGTTCTCATGCTTATGGTCATGAGTGCAGCCTTGATGAATTCATCCGCCAATCTGAACGGTTTCAAGACCTTGACCAAGATAGTCTTAATCAAATTTATAAATTTTTATTATACAACGGTGGGAATGGTTCTTTTCTCACCCATCCTTTTCCAGTTGAACGCTTGCGCTATCTGCGAGAGTGGGTCAAATCAGAAGAGTATCGTCAAATTCGTCAGGGTAATTATCGACGAGTGACGGATGAAGGATCGGTAGATGTGCCATCACAAGCGGCTCAAAACCAGGAAGCGCAACGATTAAAGCGTCAACTTGACGAATTGCAACGGGAAATTAATCGGATTAAGTCTGAGTCTGATCATTCTTAAGGGTTCGTCTGTAGTAAGCGCTGTCTTCGCTATCAACCCTCGCCGCGCTGACTTAAGCGGACTATCGCCACGTTAAACGCTTCCCCAGCTCCCCCAGCTTCCCCTGCTGCTCTATCCTTTGCAGTAGGGGAACAGATGTGTCTATATATTTTCGCGAAAATATATATGATGAGTTTATGCCAATATCAATTTTGAGATCGTCAAGCTGAACACGCCGATGAGCGGTAGCCTTGACGCAGGGTGTCATCAACTTGCTACTATTAGACCTTCAGTAAGGGCGTAAGCGTCCTTTAGGATTTTCATGATCAGGGAAGTTATCTTAGACACTCATCATACTGAGTCTCGTACTCAACCCAACCCGCTAGGATTCCCTATTCAGCAGGCACAGGATGTTATCTATCAATTTTTACTAGATACGGTTAGACAGCAACCTCCAGAAACCGTTCTGCAAGAATTTAAGTTGTTATTTATTGACTATAATGCTTCAGAAGGTAATCCGGAAGCGATTAAAGCCTTATCAGAAATTATTTTTGCTAATGATGAAAAAGAATTCCAAAATACAGTTAAACGATCTTGTTATATTCTTATCAATAATTGGTATATTTTAAGAAATTTTAATGCTAGTCAAGACTTAATTAGTCTATTTTCTAATGTTCAACTTACTCGCAAAAGATTATCACCCACATTAAGCCGTCAAAGAACGTGGCTGTTAAGTTTTATTAACAGTCCAGACTATCACGAACTTCAATTATTTATTACTCAACAAGGAACTTCAGAACCAGGTCATTGGAGTAACCGTTATATATCTTATCTACTTGTTCCTCAATATACAAATCCGCACAACCCGGTGGAGCAACGTGAAGCCGCCAGAATCTTGTCCAAAAAGCTCAAAGATCAGTTCAAGTTTGATTTGGCGATGTATACGGCGCACTCTCAATCAGCAATCCACCGGGAACCAATCCATCAAAATCCTACAGGTTTAGGAGATAAAGTTCTTGATTTAGTTAAAAAGATTGTCGTTAAACATGGGCTGTTTAGTTATAAAAATGTAGCTAATATATTTCTAGAGCAAACCCAAGAGTTAAGCTATAGAAAGTTTAAAAAAAGTTTACAAAATTATCTAATTTTCTCAGTAAAAAAGAAAGAATTGGTTGAGTCTTTAAATCAAACCTTAACCGAAAAATTAAATAATCTTTATCAAGATTACCATGAGGCAACGATAGAGGCGGCATTACTCCTGAGAACCTGTAACCGTTTAATTGATTATTTTACTACGGAAAATCAAGATGAGCCGTCACCACTCTTTATTCTGCTCATGTCTCAAGGTCATCACTTAACTCTGGCGATGCTCTTACTGAAAATTATTATGATTTGTCCCAATTCGCGCAATCACCTAGAAAATTGTATTGCTAACTTGATTCAATATTATACCAAGTATCCGGAAGATGAATGTAGTTGGGTGATTACATTTTTTGAAGTGTTTAAAATAACCTTTGCCGTTCATACAGATAATGTTCAATATAATCTGATAAAAATGGATAATAATATAAGTTCAGAATTTAAGCTAGATGCTTACCGAGTGTTTTCTCAGCTTCGGGACTATGCCAATTTGGAAGAGAAACCTGACAATCAGTAGACCGAAAAGTTTGCGGTTGAGATGGAGAGCACAGGAGGAGCGGAAATACTTGAGCAGCTTTGTATATACTCCCGGAGCAATGTTCCAGACGTTCCATAATGCCATAAGTAGGTTGGTGCAAATAAACCCAAGTATATTAAGTTTTGTAAATATTTCGCAAACCCTTACAATAAGAATTGACAATTGACGTAGCTTGCTTCTCGCTCCCTTGAGTATGACGATCCCCACTTAGTATGGGTAGTTTCCGTCCCTATGTTTGTTTTTCTCTGTCTTCAGTTAGAGACGAGCCGCTTACACGATAAAGTAGAATGTCACCTTGGCTAGAGACAACGATCGCTTGGATACTGATAAGCTGGGCAATCGTTAGGTGCATATCGATTAGGAGTATAGCGTGAAACGACTGACTGAGTTTTGGCGACAGATAGTAACGTTGGTTTTAGCCAGCGTGATCCTATTGATTGGCACAGCCTGTAGTAGTACAGCCGTGCAAAGTGGGCGTCCAGAAAATCCTCCTGTTCAAGCTGGAGGCGCTAATAATCCGTACAAACAGGGGGGAGACGGTTACACTGACAACAATATGTCTCTAAATCCTGATTTTAGCAGTAGGTTCAATGTATCCAACAACTCGGTAGGACAACCTGAATCAGTTAGATTAATTTGAGAACGGTGACTTATAGAGTGCGATAACCGTAACTTGAGTATATGGGATTGCACTCATTCGGACGCTTTGAGTCGTTCCGAGATATTGTATGCCATTTTGCTAAAGTGTTGAATTAAATGATTCTAGACAAGGGAAGGGTTTGAAACCTATCCTGTCTATTACTGCTTTAGACAATTTGGATAACTCTTTGACAACATAATGCAGGAGATTTTTTATGAGCAGAGTGATAGCTTGGCTAAAACGCAAGCGGTTGACTCAATTATTAACCGTGGCTCTGGCTGGCATTTTTGTATTCATCAGTACAGGATGCAATAGTGGAGTATCGGCGAAGACGGCTGATGATGTGACAAAAAATGTTACTGAAGTTCTCACGCCTACAGGCGAAGTGAAGGACTATCAGGGGCTAGATTCTCCGAAAGCGTCTCGACAGGCAAAAGATAATCCTGATAAACTAATTGAGAACGCGGAGAAAAATCTGGAGAAGAGGGCTGATACTCCTGAGAAGTTTATCGAAAATTATCGAGAAGGAGCGCCGCTTAATAAGCGAGTCGAGCGACTTGGCAAAGATGTGAAGGAGTCAGCCACTAATGTGACTGAGGGTTTGACTGAGGGAACTCAGAGAGGCGTTAAAAATCTCAAAGAAAATACGGCGAATGCGGCTGAAGATGTAAGCCAGTCTGCCAAGCGTTCTGCAAAAGAGGTGAAGGAAAACACCGAGGATGTTGCTGAAAATGTGGCTAAGTCTACCAAACGTTCAGCTCAAGACACGAAAGAAAAGGTACAAGAAACGGGTGAAAATATAGCCAAAAAGACGAAACGCGCCGCAAAAGATACAGCCGATGTCGTGGAAGATAAAGCCAGTCAAGCCAGTAAATCAGCGCAGCGAGCATTAGAAGATGCTGGGGATGCGATTGATTAGTGCAGCTTGACATAAGTTCTAAAGTAGTGTAATAGATCAGGGTTTATTGTTGATTCTTGATGGCAATAAACCCTGAACGACACAAAAAGGGTACGGTATTATCGTGCCCTTATTTTATTGTCTATGCCAGCGCGATCGCACCAACCCCAAATCTATGACAGCTTATCCAAATCAACCTCAAGACACTGATGTGGTTTTGGGCGGTTCAACCTCCAGAGGAGACGCCGTATTAGGCGGAATTGAAGGAGTAAAACAGCAGTTGAGTCAGAACCCTCCATCCTCTCCCCTATCCCTGAATGCCAAAATAGCCGCCCTCCATAACGCCCTTAATTATCGGCAAAAGGGCATAAACATACTCATGCAAGCCTTAGAGGATGAATTGTGGGAGATTCACCAAACCGCCTATTCTCTTCTGGAAAAACACGCCGCCACTCAAGCAGAATCAGCCTTAACCCAATACATCATCCGATTAGCAAAGGAACTCCTCAACCGTTATGAAGCCGGAAATCGGGCGTTTTCAGGGGCAAATTTAAGCGGGATTTGTTTACAATGGGAAATCTTAAGCGAGATTGATTTAAGTCATGCTAATCTCAGTGGGGCATATCTAAATCGAGTGGATTTAACTGGGGCAATCCTCAAGGGCGCTAACTTCAACCAAACTATCCTCAAGGGTGTAGAATTCTCTCAAGCAAATCTCAGTCATGCTAATCTAACTGGTGTTTCCCTCGCTGAGGGAAACCTCAATCAAGCTGAACTCATGGGGGTCAATCTCAGAGGGGCAGATTTGACTAATGCTAACCTGCAAGAGGCTAATTTGACCCAAGGGATTATCAGTTGGGCAAACCTGAGTTACGCGAATTTAAGCCAAGCTAATTTTACCCACGCCAATCTAGTGGGCGCAAATCTAACGGGAGCAGATTTGAGTGACGCCAACTTGAGGGGCGCTAAACTAAGAGGGGTGAATCTGACAAACGCTAATTTAGACAAGGCTGATTATGATGAGCATACAGACTTTCCCGTTGGATTTAGTGACTACGATAAATTAAGAAAAAATATGTAGGGGCGGGTTTCATCACCTCGTTTCCAAGCTCCGCCTGGAAATGCTAGTAGGGAGGCTCTGCCTCCCATAAAATGTGTAGGGGCGGGTTTCACGACTACCGTGTCTTCCCTCACCCAGATATCACTAAACCCGCCCCCGTCTAAATTATGAATTATGGCTTTTAATTCCCTATTCCCTATTCCCTATTCCCTATTCCCTGTTTCCTGACAAATGACCAATACATTTAATCCCCATCAAACCTTAGTCGAACAATTAGATTTAATGATCCGGGCGCGTTATCCGTTGCTTTATATCGTAGCGGTTGAAGAAGAACCGGTGGAAGAAGTATTGCTATCAGTGGCTACCCAATCGCAACCGGAACGCCAAGTTTTACTCTGGGATATTGTGCGGGGATGGGAGGATAATGGGGCAGATAAGGGTTCAGTGATGGGGGCGCTGCATCGGATTCGGAAGACTGATCCTCAGGAAAATACCTTGTTTGTCCTCCGGGATCTGCATTTTATCTTGAAAAATTCTCAGAGCGATCGCAACGCGCCAGTGATCCGAGAATTGAAGAACCTAACCAAGGAACTTAAGCGTTCTCGCAAAACTTTAATCCTAACAAGTCATACTTTAGAAGTGCCAGCAGAGTTGAGTGAGGAAGTTACGGTTATTGATTTCCCCTTGCCCAATACTCAGGAAATTGATTACCTAATTAATATTTTGGTTAAACCGGAAAACTTAAATGTAACTGGATTAGCGCGGGAACAGTTAGTTAAAGCCTGTCAGGGATTGAGTCGTGCCAGAATTGCGCGGGTACTGGCAAAGGCATTAGCCGCCAAACAACAGGTGAATGAAACGGATATTGATGGAGTATTAGGGGAGAAAAAACAAGCCATTCGCCAAACGGGAATTTTAGACTTTTTTACCGCCCAGGAATCGTTGAAAAATGTCGGCGGATTGGAGAATCTCAAGCAATGGGTACGAATGCGCCAAGATGCATTTACAGAAGAGGCGCGACGCTATGGAATTCCCAATCCCAAGGGAATTTTGCTAGTGGGAATTCAGGGAACAGGGAAATCCCTATCCGCGAAAACCATTGCCCATGAATGGCGTTTACCCTTATTGCGGTTGGATACAGGACGATTATTTGGCGGAATTGTCGGGGAAAGTGAAAGTCGGGTGCGCCAAATGATTCAAATTAGTGAAGCGATCGCGCCTTGTGTATTATGGATAGATGAGATTGATAAGGCGTTTGGTAATATTAGCGCTGGTGTTGATGGGGATTCGGGAACATCGAGACGGGTATTTGGCACCCTGATTACCTGGATGCAGGAAAAGACGAGTCCTGTGTTTATTGTGGCGACGGCTAATAATGTACAGATTTTGCCGGCGGAGTTATTGCGTAAAGGCAGATTTGATGAAATCTTCTTTTTGAATTTGCCTACGGAAGCCGAACGCAAGGATATTTTTAAGGTTCATTTGCAACCCTTACGCCCTTCTCGCTTACGGGATTTTGATGTAGGGCGATTAGCACGACTTGCAAAGAATTTTAGTGGTGCGGAGATTGAACAGGTGATTATTGATGCCATGCATCGGGCTTATGGTACGGTGGTGAATGGACAACGGCGAGATTTTACCACAGAGGATATTGTGCGGGCGATCGAGGAGACTGTACCCTTAGCCGCGATCGCACGGGAGCAAATTGAAGCGCTGAAACAATGGGCAGCCCAAGCGGGGGCTAGAACGGCGTCGAATGATAGTCAGTTGGTGGAGGAGTTAAAGCATTTTACCACACAGAAGGGGATTGGACCGTTGGAAGTGGATTAATGGTCTGTAACCAAAGCATTTAACAGACCCAGTAGTTCATCAATAGGAGTCAAATAGCGATCGTTGAGATCGATAAAGACTTCAAGGTGAGTTGTCAGGGATAAAAACCGCCAAATTTGACCTGTCGTAACCGTACCATAGACCGTTTTTGCAGCCATATCAGCGTCGCGTCGATTGACTAAATAAGCGGCATACATGGTGGCAATACATTGAGCTAAACCTGCATTAATGTTTTCATTCTTGGCTTCAATGACGGTAACAACGGGCGCTTTAATCGTCAGCTTGTCAGGGTTAGCGGTGAACAAAAAATCAACAAAGCCGTTGAGTCCGAGACTGGGATCAGCCGTAAAGTTTTTGCCCGAAAATAAGGAAACCGTGGGATTAAGCATGACCAGTTCACTCAAAAGGGGAGCAATTAAATACTCAGACCGAGCCTTTTCGGTGTTGATGGCAGTCGCTAGGGGTACGAATCGTTTTAAGGCTTCGGTTAAGAAGCTACTGGGAACGATCGGCTCAAAATCGATAAGTTTCTCCACGGGAGTAACCTGGCTAATGCCTAAAGGAATGAGTTGGTCTAATGAGGTGAAATCGCTGTAAGCCATAATGTTAACCTTTATGCTTTCAAATTATGTAAAGACGTAGCCTGCTACGTCTCTACACAGTCAATTTTAGGTTGTACTAGAAACATCAGCTTAAGAGGGTCGCGATCGCTAAATTTTTCCCACCTATCTACAGACAGTTGGGCATGATTATTTGTTAGCTAATTTCTGGACAAATGCCCTGTGTTCTGGAGATTGCCAACCTGCTTGTAACACCGTTAATACGGGTGGCATATTCCCCGCTAATAACTCGGCAACGGCTAACCACAACCCAGGAAAAACTTGACTTCGCATAATTCCATCGTTATCAGCCGATAATTCCAGATACTCGCCCTCTTTCAGATAGAACCAGCTCAATTTGCGATCAAAAACTTGCCAGACGATATATTCTTTGACTCCATTGCGGCGATATGCCTGTTTTTTAGCATGAAGGTCAATGGCAACGCTACTGGCAGCAATTTCGACAATTAACTCTGGCGCTCCTTCAATATAATCATCATCACTTAGTTGTGTTTGACCACCTGATTCTGGGTTGATCAAGAGAACGACATCGGGTTGAGGTTCGTTATCGAGATCTAAACGAACTGTTGGGTTGTCTCCCATGGAAATATTAGGAGTCATGGCTGCATAAGTTCCGAGCCAAGTGATAATTTGACCATGAGGTTCACCGTGGCTCTTAAATCGTAAGGCAGCAGCCATGTAGACAATTCCTTCAATCAATTCGGCTTTTTTCAGGTGAGGCATGGCATTGTAGCGACGCTCGAATTCATAGCGGGTGAGCTTGTCGCCATTTACCAAAGGGGGAGTGGTCAAATGCGGTAAGGGTGCTTTTACCATGACGATTATACTTGAGATGATCTTCTGCTGATCCTACCGAATTAGGGATTGAGACTGTACTTGAACGCACCCCACTCAAATCGAAGATTCTGAGTGGGGATTCTTATGCTAGGCTTGAAAATTCCCTTGCAGCAGAGCTACAATCGCATTTGTATCCAACAAGTAGCGATTACCATTCATCCCGTAGCGCCCTCTGCATCGCTACCCCATCTCCCTGCTAAGTTAACCGTCCTACCAAATCGGAGAAATCATAACTGAATTTGTGATTATTATCTGGCAAGACTGGATGCAAAACAACGACAACATTCACCTCTCCAGCCGCTAAACCTGTTGGAACATTAATACTTACATATCCTAGTTCATCAATCGTCTCGTCAGTTTGAGAACTTCCATCGCCAAATGAATCAGTAAATCTTACCTTATTCTAGCGTGATCGCCGCTGTTTAAAACTCAATCCTCCAATAGTGCGATCGCGTCACCTCAACTCTACCACCCTTAACCCAAAGCAGATCAAGGCTCTACCGACACAAGAGACGCGATCGCATTTCTCTCTAGAAATGCTGAATCAGTACGCCATTTCTATTATGCAACTATTGCCCTCAGACAATAAGCTATAAAATCCCAAAAAGCACAATTAATAATTTCTTAAAATAAAGGCATCTACCCTAATTTCATGTACTACAAATAGATGAGCGCTAATTTTTAATGACATACTGCACGACAGCTTGCGCTTCTACCTCGTCCATTTACGGATATAGGCGGATTTGGTATGAAAACCTACTGTGAGAATGGGTGATAAAAATCAGAATCCCCTGCCACAAAATGCAGGGGATCGAATTCAAAGCTATTCGATTCTCTTTCCCGTTATTGGTAGGGTCCGGGGGGTCTATCTTCTTTGAATGAGGCTAACCACTCGCGAACTTGACCCGCCGCAATGTCACGAGTTCCGAGTCCAAACGCCAGAGCGATCGCGACAGCAACGGCGCCCAAGAGTAAACCAAAGGCTAAGTTGACAATATCGCCAGCGATACCCATTTGTTGTAGCGCCATCGCCACGGAAAAGGCAATAATCGCAATCCGAGCCGCTTGTGCCAGAATTTGGGATTGGCGCGATCGCGAGCTGGTAATCAAGTTAAAGGCAAGATTAGCAAAGTACAAGCCAACAGCAAATACGATTAACCCCGCCAGAATTTGACCCGCGATGATAATAATCCCGGTGACAATCGTGGTTAAGGCTTCAAACTGCAAGACATTCGTTGCGGCAACTGTGGCAAACAAAAGGATGGCGACGAATACAATAATACCCACCAGTTCTGACGGTGTGCGAATGGAGGGAGTTGATTCCGCTTGAAGCCGGGTTTGGGCTCCACTCCCCGGAGTAGGTATGCCTAAATCGGGCTGTTCGGCAGGGGGGGGAGTGGGCGCAGGACGACTGGGGCTAGGTTCTGGTACACCGATCCAGCGATAAACATTGTTAAAGCCAATGCTGGTGAGAATATTGGTGACTAAATCCTTGACAAACTGACCCAATACATAAGCAATAAACAGAATCAAGGCTGCCGTAAAGATTTTGGGCAGAGCATTGAGAATCTGATTTAACATCGCGATCGCCGGCTCTGAGATCGCATCAATCTTTAAGGCATTCAGTGCGGCAATGGCAACGGGGATCAAAATCAAGACATAAACTATCGTGCCAATAATCCAGGACAGTGATTTCCCTCCGGGCGCACTTTGCAGTCCAAATCGCGCTCCGAGTTGATCTGTTCCAGCGGCTGACAAAAGATTGGTGACGATGCGACGCACAACCTGAGCCACTAACCAACCCGCCGCAGCAATTACAAGTGCTGCCAAGATATCTGGTAGGATTGCCAGAATTTCATTGAGCAACTCTTGCACCGGTCGCAGGGTTCCTTCCAAGCCCAGAGTGCTGAGAATGGAGGGTAGAAATACCAGAAAAATGAACCAGTACAGAGCATTCCCGATCGTTTCACTTAGGGAGAACTGATTGGTTTGCCGTTGAGTCTCACCTGCTCCGGAACGGGGTGTCTCATTGAATTGTTCACCCAAACGCTCATCTAAACCCAATGCCCGTAATCCTCGGGTTGTGATCAGCTTGACCAAGCTTGCCAATAACCAAGCCACCCCCAACAGAATTGCCGCTGCGAAAAGCTTGGGCAAGAAGCTCAGGATTTGGTCGAGGAAATTATTCAGGGGTTGAGAAACAACCTCGAGATTCAACGTCTGTAGAACCGCTACCACCGTAAAGATGATGATAATCCAGTACACGGCACCGGCTATCCATTTCTCGATCGGCGGAGCTTCTGCCCCCTGTTGACCACCAGCGAACCACTCCGCAATTTTATTGTCGATACGGGTACGATTGAGCAGTCCTTTGGTAATTGACTTGGCAATCAAGGCAATGATAATACCGACGACTAGGATGAGAATCGCGGCAATGAGATTGGGAACAAAGCGACTCAGATCTTGCCAAATTCCCTGAAGACCAGTCTGAGTTTCTTGGATGGGTGCTGGTGTGTCTTGGGCTAAGAGGGGATGCACCCAAGGGGGCACACCTCCAATTGGGATAATTCCTTGCCACGTTTGGTTCATAGTCTTCCTTATCTAATAGTCTCTAACAGTAAACGCTCTCACAAACAATCTGTGACTTTCGGGCTACAACTCATCGAGTATCTATATCCTCTCAATCCATCGATATCTTTGTCTCCACGTTTTTGTGCCAATGCCAGATTTTTCACCTCAGCTCGTCATAGCTAACGGTGTACCGCTAATTACGGCGTTACCTCTATCTTTATGGGGAATTTGGGGGGAAAAATCAAGCTTATGTTGGTTTTTCTCCCTCAAATCAGCTTTTTTTGGCGTTCCTCAGGGTACAGGATATCTCTTTTTGCACAATAGAGGAGATTTGATCCGGATTGAGTCAGACACGGCGAGCTGACACTGTATTGACTTCTCCCCCGGTTGAAACGCGGGGGATTCTAAGAGGATACTACAGGACGGGCTAAAGCCGCGTCCCGACCTTTTATCTTCTTAGAGTTCCAGAGGAGAACTCTGGATGGCGCAGTCAAAAACACCCTACTGACGCAAGGCTCAATCAAGACCTAGCTGTATCTCTACTTTGCGGAGGATATTGGCAGCACCGTTAGCATCGGCGTTGACAAATTCTCCAT
>NZ_JBKHUP010000084.1:0-37557 GCF_046565525.1 Coleofasciculus sp.
TGCTTATTCGCTCGGATTGAGGGCGCAAGCTTAGCTTGCTTACGATTATCAAACCGCTTTTGGCGGTGAGAGCGCTCCGATACTCGTAGCATGGAGATAATCCTCACGAGTGAGAGTAATAAGTCCCTTCCCGCCATCTCGGTTAAGATGTCCTGACTCGCGCAGCGGCTTGACAAAAAGCCTTAGAGATAATCCGAACTAGGGAAGTATTCGGAAGTCTGTGCCAAACCGAGACGATGGTGCGGTATTCAACGGTTTAAATCGCCGTTTGTCCGGCAATCCCTGTCCTCACGAAGTAGGGCAGGGTTATTGAACCCTGTGAGTGAAAACTAACTAATCGTCAGAATCCAGGTTCCCAGATAACGCGGTAGGGGAACATCACCGGGAGTCCATACCAGACATTCAAAATAAAAGGTGCCGCCAAACCGGGGATTTTTTACATCAGACAACACGATTTCCACCTTTTCTTGGGCTGGAACTGGCTCCTGCATATAAATCTGGAGCTGGTAATTATCTTTATCCCAGTCCACCTCAGCAATGGGTAGGGATTCACCGTCAACCCTGACCTCAATCCGATCTGGATTAAATTTTCCTGTGTAATAATCTGGATAACGAACGACAAACTGCTGTACCGCCAATTCCATCTTTTTGCTGGGAATCCTCAATCTCAATCGATCCCAAGCCGCTGCACGACCCCCAAAGTCAAAATAGTACCTGAGAATATTTTCCCGTTGCACACCGCTAAAAATAGTGAGTCCGGGATTATTCTGAGCCCAAGTCTGGACAGCTAAACCTGTGAATAAACAGCCTGTTAAAGCAACGGCTGAAACGAAGCGTCCTAGAAGAGATTTGCGGGTAAACATAAGTGGGTGACCTTTCGCTGTAAAAAAACTAAGATTTTTACTAAGCTTTACAGTTTTTGACTGTAGCAGATTTAAGTTATACCGTAGTCCGGCGATGTTGCAGACGCTCAAGACGTGGGAAAAGTGCCTTAGGTTCATCTCCCACCTGGGGAAGCTCCGGATGTAGGGGCTGGTTTTACCGTAAACGTTTTAGCACTGTCCCAAAACTTGAGGAGCGCCCGCCCTTCCCAGGGGGAGTCTGTCACCTTTGAAGGTTGGGTTCTTGGAACCTAGGCTTGACGCGCAGCGATAGCAACGTCAGGAGCGTCAGCCTTCTCGTACTCGCCTTTGGCGTTCCCGAAGGGTAGATTAACCCAACGCAAGGGGGTTAACGAGTTGGGTTTGAGCGCTCTAGCCAACCTACTTGAAAGTTTTGTGCTTTTACGCTCCATGCTCCCAGTATGACAGGCTTGACTCTCGGCTTTGACTCCGCTAAAGTGTCTTGCAGCCTACTATCACCCTCTTTTTCATCGAAACTCCTTTGGGTCCCAAACCCTGTCTTTATAAGACAGCTTTACAATTAAATGCTGGTTTTTAAATGGAGATAATCCCAGGAACCAGCAAACCCTGTAATAAGTCCCTTCGCCCACCCAGTCCAAGATGTCTTGGCATTACCCAACGCCTAACCAATTAGGCTTAGAGGCTAGTCCGAACTAGGGAAGTATTCGGAAGTCTGTGCCAGAACTAGGCTCAAACCGAGCTATTCACCGCTTACGTTGTCCAAACTGGCTTGGTCAATCCTTGTCCCTTTTAGGGCAAGGTTGGTGAATTTTATCCTATCTGTAGTTAAATATACACAAAATTGGCAAAAAGCTGCTCATACTTCTGAGTATTACCAAATACTATTAGGATGCAAACAGCAAGCTCTCACGCATTGAATTAATTTGATTGTTGAGGTTGACGGGAGACAGGGAGAGAGTTTTACGGTTTTTGTCAAAACTTATTGCTATTCAATGTAGATGAACAAGAGCTGACTCAATTGCAAAATTTAGGACTATTTTATCAAGCGATACTACAAGTGATACTAGATAGCAGTAGCCTAGAAAATAAAGATGTTGGATATTAGGAGAATGGAATAGGAATATTCCGATTAAACTGTAGCTAATTGCAGTACGAATGAGGAACTCGACTGAATCGTCCTCAAGACCAACAAATTTTACCAGCCAAAAATAGCCTGTGTAGGGTTGATGCAAAAGGAAGGCACAAGGGCTATGATGTCATAAAAATACGCCCTTCGTGTATGGCAGTAGCCTAATGACTAAGTTATAGTTTTTTCGGTTAGAAGGAGTTTTCATGAAAATAGCACTGGTTAAAGAAATTGAAGTTGGCGAAAATCGGGTCGCCCTGATTCCGGATACTGTTGCCCGTTTAGTCAAACAGGGCTTAGAGATTTGGGTAGAAAATGGTGCGGGAGAGGCATCGTTTTTTAGCGATCGCGCCTACGAAGAAGCAGGGGCTACCTTAGTCTCAGATCCGGGCAAACTCTGGGGTGAAGCCGATGTCATCGTGAAAGTGGGCATTCCCAAAGATGATGAAATCAACCAGATGCGGGAAGGATCGGTATTAATTAGCTTCCTCAACCCCCTGGGTAAGCCAGACGTCGCCCAGAAACTGGCAAACCGCCAGGTGACAGCCTTCAGTATGGAATTGATTCCCCGTACCAGTCGCGCCCAGAGTATGGATGCGCTGTCCTCCCAAGCTGGGGTAGCCGGGTACAAAGCCGTACTGATTGCCGCCGCCGCATTACCGAAATTCTTCCCCATGTTAACCACAGCAGCGGGAACGATCAAACCCTCAAAAGTATTTATCCTCGGTGCAGGAGTCGCTGGCTTACAAGCGATCGCGACTGCCCGACGCCTGGGTGCTATGGTAGAAGCCTTTGATATTCGTCCGGCGGTTAAGGAAGAAGTGCAAAGTTTAGGGGCGAAGTTTGTCGAGGTAAAAATCCAAGAAGACACCGTTGCTGAAGGCGGTTATGCTAAGGAAATCTCTGACACCGCTAAACAGCGCACCCAAGAGGTGATCGCTGAACACGTCAAGCAAGCCGATGTGGTAATTACCACCGCCCAAGTTCCTGGGAAAAAAGCCCCCTTGCTAGTGACGGAGGAAATGGTACAGCAAATGAATCCAGGTTCGGTGATCGTGGATCTCGCCGCCGAACAAGGTGGAAACTGTGCCGTTACCGAAGCGGGGAAAGATATTGTCCGTCATGGCGTGACGATTATTGGTCCAATGAATGTCCCCTCGTCCATGCCCACCCACGCCAGCCAGATGTATGCCAAGAATATATCAACGTTATTGCAGTACCTGGTAAAAGAGGGACAGTTACAACTCAATTTTGAGGATGATATTGTAGAGAGCACCTGTGTCACCCATGGTGGCGAAATTCGTAATCAGCGGGTCAAAGATGCTCTGTCTCAAATGAGTACAAAAGTATAGGTCATGGTTGATCGTTTTGTCTTTGGCGATGAACCTGTCGCTTGCTCAAAGAAAAGTTAGTATCATGAAGCCCGAAAAAGGAGGAAGGGATGACCACCACATTTATTGCCAGTTTATTTGTCTTCGTGTTAGCTTCCTTTGTTGGTTTTGAAGTGATCAACAAAGTGCCACCCACCCTGCACACTCCCTTGATGTCTGGCGCTAATGCCATTTCCGGTATTGCCGTCATCGGCGCCTTGCTCATCTCCGGATCTAAGGAATGGAATGTCACAGTCATTTTGGGTTTAATTGCTGTGGTGTTAGCCACGGTTAACGTGGTGGGCGGTTTCTTAGTTACGGATCGAATGTTGCAAATGTTTAAAAAATAAGTGAGGTGAGAGCATGACCGAGTTTCTGCCGACTGGGATTGAACTAACCTATTTAGTCGCAACGGGATTATTTATCTTGGGGTTGAAAAAGCTGGGATCACCAGCTACGGCACGCCAAGGAAATGTTTGGGCTTCGGTAGGAATGCTGCTGGCTGTAGTGGCAACTCTGCTTAACCAACAGGTCTTAAATTATCAGATGATTGTGGCAGGGATCGCCCTGGGTTCCGTAATTGGCGTAATCGCCGCCTATAAAGTCGCGATGACTGCCATGCCTCAGATGGTAGGCTTACTGAATGGGTTGGGCGGTGCCGCATCAGCCCTAGTCGCGATCGGGGAATTTTGGCGCTTGCTCAGCACGGGTCAAGGTGTACCCTTAGGGTCTACGATTACCGTGATTCTGGGTGTGTTGATTGGTGGAGTCACGCTCACTGGCAGCTTTGTGGCATTTGGCAAGTTACAGGGGTTGATTACGGGTAAGCCGGTAAAGTTTCCCTTACAGCAACTTTTTAATTCCTTACTCCTGATTAGCTTTTTGGTGTGCAGTGGCTACCTATTAGTCACACCGGAGAATACAACCATCTTTCTGTCGATGGTAGGTATCTCCTCGGTGTTAGGGATTTTCTTTGTCCTGCCGATTGGCGGCGGCGATATGCCTGTAGTGATCTCACTGCTGAACTCGTTTTCTGGGTTAGCGGCGAGCGCGGCGGGTTTTGTCGTGATGAACGATATGCTGATTGTGGCTGGGGCGTTAGTTGGGGCTTCGGGTTTAATCCTGACCAATATTATGTGTAAAGCGATGAACCGTTCCCTACCCAATGTGCTATTTAGTGCCTTTGGTAGCGGTGACGCCAAAGGCGGTGCTGGTGGCGCAGGTGGTGTAGGGGACAAGGTTGTCCATAGCATCGATGCTGAAGAAGGGGCAATGATGTTGGGCTATGCCCGTTCAGTGGTCGTTGTTCCAGGTTATGGTATGGCGGTGGCTCAGGCACAACATACGGTGCGCGAGTTAGCTGATCAGCTTGAAAAACTGGGCGTTGAGGTCAAATACGCCATTCACCCAGTTGCGGGTCGTATGCCGGGACACATGAACGTACTTTTAGCCGAAGCGAATGTCTCTTATGACCAGCTCTATGACATGGATGACATCAATCCTCAGTTTGATAACACGGATGTCGCCCTCGTCATTGGTGCCAATGATGTGGTGAATCCAGCCGCTCGCAGCAATAGCGGTAGTCCGATTTACGGTATGCCGATTCTCGATGTCGATAAGGCGAAACATGCGATCGTGATTAAGCGAAGCATGAGCGCGGGCTTTGCTGGGATTGAAAATGAGCTGTTCTACGGCGATAAGACCATGATGTTGTTTGGTAGCGCCAAGGATATTGTGGCGCAGCTAGTTGCTCAAGTGAAGCAGCTGTGACATCATCCCACACCAAATCAAAGATTCTGGTGTGGGCTTCCAAGCTTCACAACTTGGATTTCCTGGTTTTTCCCGTTCGGCTGACGCTCACGGCGGAAGCCTTGCGGGATTTCGACACTTACCTAGACTCATAGGAGTACAGTTGAGTCCCCGGTAGACCTTCTGCACAGGCAGTTTCCATTCCCGCCAGCCCTGCGGTACTGGTTAGTTTGATTTGCGTTGGTTGTTGATGATCGAATTCGATCATCAACTCACACTGCAGCAATTTCAACTCGCTTTGTGAGCAGATGTATCGAATTACATGTCAATTTACCACATTGAGGTTGAGGGAGTCGAGTGTATCCCAACGCCCAATTAAAAATTATGGTGTGGGTCTTATTGCTCCCCCTCTCCCCCCACAATTAGATAAATTCTCAACTCAAGACTCAAAATTTAAACCCTATCCGGAAATATCGGTGGGATAATCAGTATGAACGGCTTCTAGCTTCATGACAATTTTCGGCTTAAGTTTCTCAAGCTCTTGCTTGAGAATTCGTTTACTCAGCTGAGGCTGAGCGCTGGGCATAGCCGCATGGCTAGCATTTGCCCAATCTAGGAGCAGTTTCCGCTGAGTTGAGGCAATGGTGGAGGTCATCACATTGGCGCAGCGTTGGGGTTGAGTCAGGGCAAAGAATAAAATCCGGTAGCTTCCCGATTCTCCTAAAATGCGGATCACTTTCTGACCCATGGCAGTTTTCAGATCCAAATAGCAGGTTAGCCAACGGGCGCCATGTTGCCGGTTATGCAATGCTGTAATCCATAACACCATGGGATGAGGAGACATCAGAAACAGGAATTGGTTATAGCGGGTACTAATTCGGCGGTTTTCAATATCGTCCTTCGTCAGCATCACCCAAAGGGTGGCTAACAGTTCCTGACTGGTGCGAATAATATGAGGAAAAACAATCGAGGCTTGAGGTTTGTTTTTGGGCCAAGATGTTTGTAAACAGAGGTCTTCAATGGAACGAGCTGGAGGCTGGGGCGGTTCTTCTACGCGGGATATTTTCGAGAGTACCGCACCAATCCGTTGACCGAGTTGTCGTCCTTGACCAAAACGCTGCTCTAAGGGTTCTAACGTCTGGATGACTTCCTCAATTGTTTGCGGGCGATCGCTCGCCTCTTTTGCCAAACAACTCATCACCAGATTTTCCAAGGCTTTGGGCAATTTCAAATCAGGTTTTGCGGCTTCAAAGGTGCGCGGTGGACTGAAGTGATGGGCTTTGTACCACCCGCCGAAGGAATTGGATTCGCCCACAATCGGCATTTCCCCCGTGAGCATCTCAAACATCATCACACCCAGACTGTAAATATCTGAGCGGTTATCCAGTTCCCGTCCTTCCATTTGCTCGGGGGAACAATAGGCTAACGTCCCCATAAACGAGTGTGTTTGCTCGCTGTTGGACTGGATCAGCTTGGCAATGCCAAAGTCGAGGATTTTTACCAGTTCCCCGAAGGAGGCGTCTTGAACCACGAGAATATTGCTGGGTTTAATATCTCGGTGAATAATTGGGCTAGGTTGCCCTTCGATCACGATCCCCTTATGAGCGCATTGCAGCCCTAAACTAATCTGACGGCTAATATTGAGAAACCGAGGTAAAGGTAGGGTTTGATCGCGAATGATTTCACTTAAGCCATTGCCTTCTAGGAACTCCATGACGTAAAACGAAATATCATTTTCATCCACGCCATAATCCCGGACGCGCACGATATGATTACTTTTTTCCCCAAGTAGCGCACAGATTGTTGCTTCTCGCTCAAAGCGATCGCGCATTTTTTGGTTGAGCAAGGTTTGGGAGATGAATTTGACAGCGACAATAACGCCGCCGAGTAACATATCTTTAGCTTTATAAACTTGACCCATAGCGCCCTGACCTATCAACCCAACGAGTTGATAGCGATTGGCGAGTATGCGACCATGATTAGGGTCTTTTGTCATGATTGGTTTAGTGAGAGCTTGGAGCAGTTGTGAACAATACCTATTTACCAGTTTGACCCAAGCGCAATTCGGCAAGTAGCATCCTCAAGAACTAAACCCAATAACTCACTCGGTTACTCGTTCCATGGTGACTAGCCATAGTTCATCGCTTCGTTGAGCGCTCAACTGGAGCCACACCTGTGGCAAACCGCACAATAAATAACTCAAGAAGTTAAAAATGTCAAGGATGACGTAGAATTTATCGGTCTATCCTGGACTCTATCCTGCTAAGCTAACACACAAAAGCAGGTAAAACGTCGCAGATTTTTAGGGGGGGGTCAAATCCCAGTGAGTGATCTTCACGCTTTATACTTCTGATTATAGGTGACACAGAAAATCGGAGTGACATCCTCCCACACCATAATCTTTGATTTGGTGTGGGCTTCCCAAATCACTTTGAGAACTTCCTGGTTATTCCCTTTCGGGATTTCGCCACTTGCCTAGATTGAGTTACCTCAACCCCCGGTAAATCGGCTGCACAGGCACTTTCTATTCCCGTCTGTCCAACGGTACTGATTAGCTCTATTCCTCGGTTTCTGATGACTTGACCATTAGCTACGTCGCGGTCAGTTTTAAAACCGCAATGGGGACAATCATGCACCCGGTAATCCAAGTCTTTTTTGACTTCACCTTTACATTCAGGACACTCCCCTGAAGTGCCTCTAGCGTCAACAACAGCAAAAAACTTCCCACGCTTCCAACAAACATATTGAGTAATGGTGCGGAATTGACCAAAACCAGCATCAAGAATATGCTTACCCAGCATTCCCTTGGCACTGATTCTATAGTCCAAATTTTCCATGAAAACTATATCACCAGCATCACAAAGGGCGTGAGCTTGTTTGAAATGGAAGTTTTTTCTGGTGTTGTCAATGTGGTGGTGAAGTCGGGCTACCTTGAGTCGTTGTTTTTCATAGTTCTTTGACCGCTTCTTTTTCCAGAGAGCATCTATCAATCAAACACTTACGACTATTACACCAATCTTTTATCTTCCCCAAGGCATAGTTATATGCACGGCGACAGATTTCCATCCACTCAATTAACCGTTGTTCTTGAGTGACATCTGGATAGATTCGGTAACGATAGTTAAGTGTCAGCATAGCTATCTTATAGCGTATTTACTGGATGATAGTGTGCTGTTAAATGTTAATTTAGGTGAACATTGAGTTAACTAAATTAACTTGGGGAAGTCGTGTATCCCATCGCGCTCATCATAGATTACAGCGTGGGTCTTACGACCTCCCTAAACCCCTGCTACAGATAAATTAGATAGGTTATTGCTAATGGTGTACCAGTTAATACGTCTTGTGCTATCCCGGCTGTCGTTCTAGCTTGGCTTCCATTGTGCTGGTCAGATAATGACCCGCCATGATGCTACTGGAGAGGTAGTAGGTATTGTCATCAAGTTGGTGTCGGGTTTCAAAACCACTACGTCTTTGACGATCGCCTAAAACCCAATAGCGTTGAACAATTGATTCTGGAGTGATCCAACCCTCGCCTTCGACACGACCTAAACCACTATGCTGTAAAACAAAGGTATACTGTCGTTCTCCGGCATCAAGACGCCCCCGATACTGGAAAGAAATATCCTCGCGCTCATCGTCGGGAAAAACCAGCTTTGTCACCATCGTAAACCAGTTTTCTCGACCCCAGGCAACAATTGTTTTCCCTCTGACGCTCAGCAGCAATCCATTGCGCTCCAGCCAATTCCCCTGGAGTGTCCATCGTCCTGCCTCCATTAAAAAGGTGTGAGCCACAGCGTTACCCTTTGCCTCTGATTGAATATTGCTTGTTGAATTTTTCCTCAACAGTGACACAATGCCTGACTAAGCAGATTGCCAAAATGGTAGTCATGAGGATAAAAAAGGCAATTATGTTTCAGTATTAAGTGTAGTCCCAAGTGGGCAAGAAACGCTTCATTGTAAATTAATTATTTTAGGATGGCGCGATATTACCCAAAAGTACCCCATGCTTGGCGCCTGTAACTTGAGGGAGATTCCCGCAAATGCCCAAGTCTCGCCAATAGGCTAAAACGGCAAAGGCGATCGCTTCTTTGAAATCTCCACTCACCCCAGCCTCATCTGTTGTTTGTATGTCCACTGACTGTAACCGGGTTTGTAAGCGCTGTTTGAGATAGAGATTGCGGCTACCCCCACCGCATAAGAATATCTGATCGGGCATCTGGGGCAAAAAGCGACGGTAGCTTTCCTCAATTGAGGCGACGGTGAGTTCTGTCAGGGTTGCCAATAAATCAGCCGGACTCAGGGAATAGAGTTGACTCTGGGCAATACATTGTTGTAAATAATCCCAACCGAACAATTCTCGCCCTGTCGATTTAGGGGGGGCTTGTTGGAAAAAGTCATGAGTTAACCATTGGTTAAGCAAGGCTTGACAAACCGTACCCTGACGCGCCCAGTTCCCGTCTTGGTCATAGGTTTTGCTTCCCTGAGTAAAATGCTGCACCGCTAAATCCAACAGACTATTCCCAGGTCCGGTATCCCAACCGCAGACAGCATCTAACCAATTCCCTTGACAGGGAGGGAGGTAGGTAACATTACCAATTCCGCCGATATTTTGGATACATCGGTGTTGAGTTGCACAGGAAAGCAAACAAGCATCAATTTTGGAGACTAGGGGCGCTCCTTGACCCCCAACTGCGATATCAGCAACACGAAAATTACTGATAGTTTTAATCCCTGTGGCGTCAGCAATAACCTCTCCCCGTCCTAACTGAAGACTATATCCCAAAGAAGAGTCGGAGAATCCTGGGACATCATCTCTCCCCTGCTCCCCCGCTCCCCTGCTCCCCTGCATCTTCCTAGGGGGGCGATGGTAAACAGTTTGACCGTGGGAACCGATCAGCGTAGCGGCGGGTGGGTGGTGTTTCTGGATGGCTTGGGCGGCTTGGGCAAATTGTTGGGCGATCGCATCATCTAACACCGCGAGTTCTGCCATAGGTATAGAACCGCCAGCACAGAGATTTAGGATCTGCGATCGCAGTTGTTCCGGGTAGGGGTAAGTCGCTCCCGCCAACAACTTCACGGTTAAATCTGACTCGGAACCAGCAATCTCCACGAAAGCCGCATCAATTCCATCAACTGACGTACCACTTATTAATCCAATGACGCGGGTCATAGTTTTTTCTGGGGGAGGAAGAAGAAAATAGCTACGGTAGGAATCAATAGATTGTACCAAGAGTTGGCATTTCCTCAAAAAACCTCAGCCTCACGGCTGAGGTCTGTGACATCCGGCTCTTCCGGACTTACTATGCCAAACTGTTAGTTAAAATTACCAAACCCTACGGTCACTCATCGCGATCGCACCCTAACCCTTGCAGCCGTTTCGCTCGTCTCACCCGCACCTGGGTATCGTCACTACCACTAGCGATCAGAATATTTCTCTTCAAAACATTTATATCAACACTATTGAATTTGAATGTTTGGTTTCTCAATGACCGACCTACTTCAATACCACTTGCGTAATTTTCTGCTCGTTTACCCTGATTCGTTAGGGGCCACAGCATCATTCGCCCGTCATCGCCACCACTGGCTAAGTAACAACCCCCATTACTTAAAGCCACAGAGCGCACGGGTTGACCGCCATGACCATTCGACCAGCGATCAAGAATTTCACAAGACTGATTATCCACCAAACAGGATCGCATATTCCATATAGTAATAGTGCCTTGATTATCAGCAGTTGCCAAAAGATAAGGTTTTAATTTGGCAACATCCATGCTGAATATATAGTCATCTTTTCCCCCTTCCTCTCCTTCTTTGTAGGTCACTTTACGCAGAGAATTATCACCCAAATTCAAAATAACTAACTGATGAAATCGTCCAGCAACTGCTAAATTTTGATTGCCTTGTCCTATAAATTCCAAGTTATAGACAGCGAAGTCAAAGTTTAGCTCCATAATCGGTTGCTTTTCTTCGTTCAATTGTCCTAGAGATTGGTCTAGATCTTGGTAAATATCCCACCCAAGCACCTTACCACTGCCATGACCGCTAAACAGATAACGAGAGTCTTCAGTAAACTCTAATGCTAAGACCCGATCATCTTTTTGAAAAGAAAAAGAATCCATCAATTTTGGTGTTTCTGCCAATAAATTCAATAGTTGGATCTCACCATTTTCTAACCCAGCAGCGACAACATTATTATCTATCGGTTTATAACGAATAACGCGCACGGCTTTCCCCGTATCGGCAATTTCCTCTACTTCTGGATTAGCAACAGGATTAAAAAAGCCATCAACTCGCCATTTAATTAAAGTTTCATCACTGGAACCACTAACGACATTCTGACTCATGCCATTAAATTGCACGGAATTAACTGCCGCTTGGTGTCCAAACAACTTGTTATTGGGATTGAGCCAAGATAGCCACCATATAAAATATAAAAGCAAAACTCCTCCACCCAAAACTAACCAAGCCGGAAGAATTGGATAAACATCCAGTCTTAACACTTGACTAGTGGGATTGGTATTTCCTAAACGCTGATCCGATAACATCGCCACCGCTTCTAAAGATAGTCGCTTGGTTCCACCCCATAAATGGCGTCGGGCTTGAACTCTAGTCGCTGCTTGAGCCGTTTGACCTGGATTCAATTCTGCGGGTTTATCCGGCAATTCTAAGGTACATTCCTGTTTGTCTTCACCTTGAATTTCAACACTGACTTGCTGATGAAGATTGCTATGATTATCAAATTCCAATGTGTAGGTAACCGGGAAACTACGCCAGTTGGGTAACCAGGTGCGTTTGGCTGGAATTTGTTGCTGCTTGGGAGTGGCGCTAAATTTAACCAATCCCATAGGCAAAACTTCTAGGATACCTTCCACTTGGGCGGGAGAGCCATGACGATGAGTCGCCGCGATCGCAAAAGGATAAATCCGGCTGGGGGCTTGGGGAATGTCAGGAATTTGGCAGATAAATGTTTCGGTTGCTTGTCCGCCAGGAGGTAGGTGTAACTGGCGTTCAGTTCCATCCACAATCCAGGTTGGATCTAAGCCCGAAAACCTCAAAGTAACATCAGTTTCAAGTTGACTGGGATTATAAACCCGTACCGGGATTTCCTGCTGATTTGCTGGATACTCTTGAAACTCCCCCACTGGCAGATCCAATTTTAACGGAATCGAACCCGTACCCTGTTCTAAAATTAAACGCAGGACTTCTCTGTCTTCATCTGGGAGTTCCATGGAGAAGACACGCACCGTTAGGTTCATCAGTCCCACAAACCCTGGTACAGGATTATCCACAATCGTCACCTGAAAATGGGTGACATCACCGGGAGGCTTTTTGGTACTCACTTCTGGGGAGATAATGTACCAATCCGGAAGGCGATCAACGTCAACCCCAGCCGCCATGACTTCCACCTGAAAACTGGCAAAGCGATCGCTATCATTCACCACCATAACTTCAAACGCAGCAGGTAGACCTCCGGGCTTAAATCTAATTTGTTTTGGGGAAACAGTCGTATCAATTAAATTATCTGCCATTATTTTTTTCCTTACTCCTGAAACTCCCCTAGTTTTCCTATTAAGCAGTTCCCTCATCAACACCCTAGATCAACTTATCAAACAGATCATCTCGACGCGATTTATCCGGCGGTTTTGATGGCTTGGAGGGGTGGGAAGGATTTGATGTAACAATTTTTGGCAGTGGCTGTTGTCCCCAGGTTAGCTGTCGGCGACGCCAAGCCGTATACAAAATGTTAATCCCTATTTCTTGTGCTGTACGGATTGCTTCACGGGAGGTAAGTCGCTTTTCATTGATTCCCCACGCGCCTGATAAGTTACCTAGCGCGACGATAATTCCGCCACCGCTTAAGATTTGAATCGGCTTTCTGTTGATAGTAGGTGTCGCAGCAAAGAGAAAGGGTTGAGTCCGAAGTAAGTCGTGGCGGTCTAATTTTTCCAGTGGAGTTAACAGAACTCCCAAACTTTGGGCAAACTCTTGGAATCGACCCGCGATCGAATTCTTGCGTCTGGCTAACTCTGTCGCAATCATCTCTCGTTCACTTACAATATCTTGTCGGCATTGCTTTAATCTTGTATCTGTATCAATATTTGGAGTGTTATCGATTTGAGTTAATGCCTGTTCGAGTTCGTGGTAAAGTTGGCTCAGGTCTTTTATTGCATTGCCTTGCCTCCAATGTTTCAAGTCTGACGACGCTTCTACTAAAAGTGTGCCTCCTGCCTTTAAATACTGTCGCAGAACCTCAAATTCAGATTCTCCTAATACATGGACTTGGCGATCCGCCATGAAAAATAAATCATATTCTAAAATATTTTGTAGCTCTGCAAATTGTAAACTGAATTGTCCAATTTCATCACCCCCCTGCAGGGCTGGATAAAGTCCAGAAGTTGATTGCAGAAGATAGGAGAGATTCGCTAAAATACGCTCATGTTCATTGTTATCAACGGCTAGCCCTTTGTACATGGCAACTTGAACAACCGCCTGAGGTCGCGCTTGTGGCTGGAGACGGTAGCGCAAGTCCAACTGGTTATAGCTAGGGGAGAAAACATGGACGGGGACTTCAAGTTTAAATTTTCCAGCTTTAAGGAGAATCCGGCACAATTCCACATCCCCTTCAGTGGGTGGACTCGTCTTCTCATCAATCCGAAATGTTTCGATGATTCTATCTGTGGTTCTACGGGTGCGTAATTCTTCGGGATCTCTAAATTTAACTACCAAATAAACCATCAAGGGTTTTTCTGGCGTCGCTTCTGAAGAAATCCGGTAGGACATGGGTTCAGGCACTACGATAAAATTGCCAAATAAATCAATGGCAATTCCCGGTTGAATTTCGACCCAACGTTCATCTCGGTATTTTGCCACAACATCAGCGGGTGCGGGAACAATATGTACCCCCAAACCGAAGACAATTCCTGGCTGATGCAGAGATTGGTAATAGGTTCTACGATACTGACGGTGATATTGGTGCGCTAACTGCCAACGTTGGGCATCAATGAGTAAGCCATCTGTGACATGGAGACGCTCAAATTGTTGGATAGAAGGTGGAGGAAAATGGTTAGTCATTTGTCATTTGTTATTTGTTATTTGTCATTTGTCATTCAACATAGAGTTCATAGGTACAAAATGCGGGTTTTTCTTGTTGAATAATTTGATGAACTAATAATTCGTCAATTTTAGTCGGGGGATCAGGACGCAGTCGCACAATGAAATGATAAGGTTGTCCGCCGCCGATAAGGGAGTCTTGATTTAGGCGCGTGTTTCCCATCATAAATCCCTGACCAAAAACTTCTTGAATACAAATATGTCTTTGATGTTCTGGGAGATGATCATCTAAAGGTAAATCAGTAAATAGATGCAAGTAGAATCGTAGTCCCCTGCGCGTACCCCGCCAGCGATAAATCTCCATCGCCTGACGAATCAGATAGCGCTGTCGCTGTAGGCTTAAGGCGGGGTTAAGCTGCCAACCGACCCAATGGGCTAGAAAGGGTAGAAGTGTCTCTGGTGTCATTAAGGGGTCGAGATACGCCCATAAAGCATCCAGGGATTGTACTGTCGGTTCAAAGGCTTGCTCGAAAATTTTCAGCAAGCGACCCATAAAATCTACTTCTCGATAGATTTCAGGTAAAAAGTTTAGATATAAGCTGTGAGGGCGAACATAAAGATTAAAGCTAGCTGATTCAACATGTTTGTTCCCCGTTACCGATTGGCTGTAGTAGACATAAATCTGACCGCGATAATCGAGACGGTGAGAGGGTTGAGCATCTCCTACCTGATTAGACTCAAAGAAATCGGCTGGCATATAAAAGCGAATGACAGCTTCCATCAGTCCACCGGGACGGAGTTCCCGCCCTTCCATACCCAAACGATACCATTGGGAAGGAAAATCTCCCTGGATTTGAATATCCAAGTGTAAGGTATGGTTGCTTAGATTTTCTAGTTCCAGCAGGAGTTCACTGGGTTCTCCGGGGTAGAGGGTAAGATAGCAACCGCGACGTTCTGTTTGCCGAGTTGCTTGGCTGAGCAAAGGCGCTTCTAACTCGCTGGACTCCCCAATGGACTCAGGGGTGACCTCTGGCAACTGCATGGGAGTCAGTTGCAGACGTAAGGGTAATATATCGCGAGCTTGTGTCATTTGTCATTTGTCAAGGGAACAGGGAACAGGGAAACGGGAACAGGGAACGGCGAAACGGGAACAGGGAACGGCGAAACCATGTCCGACTAGCGCGTTGGATCAAATCGGGGCGGGTGCTTTGTTAAGTTAGGGGTTTTCTAGTGAACATTATCGGTAAAACCCGCCCCGACAAAAAAATTCTAAGGAATTAAGTTGATCACATGACCAGAGCGTAATCGATTATTGTGCCATGAACAGATTAAACCCAAAGGACCGGGGTCAATAACAGGGGTTCGTGGTAAGGTTCGCATCCACTTTTGTCCCTGACTCCGTAATTCAAACAGTTGTACAGCGCCTAAATACTGTACACCAGGCACGCTTTGTAATATAGTCACAATATCAGATGAGTAAACGGGGCGACCAAATGACCACCCTTTACCCTCTGAACCGCCGATCAGAGGATTGAGAAAGCGATACAATGCGGTTTGTAATTTCAATAGTATTTCTTGTTGAGCGCGGGGATTATTATAAGCTGGATCGAGAGCAACTTCAGTTTGTACCGCAACCCCGACGTAATCAGGTTGGCTACAGAGGATTTCTACACCCAGTAATCGTCGTTCGTCGAGATAACTCAGCACTCGCTCGGTGAGTTGGGGAGTCAGGGTTAATAAGTCTGGGTCAATTCCTTCACCTCGCTCAATACCATCGGTATTGGCGTTTGGTACAAGCAGCAGACGCACTCTTCCAGCTTCTTCTTTACGAATTGGCGATAAGCATAACGTGCGAGCAATGGAACCGCTTCCTGCTTCCATGGCTAAGTATTCAAAGTCTTCGGGAGTGACGGCGCGATCGCGGGTTCGTAGGAGTCGTGGTACACGGATCACGGCTTCTTCTAAGGATTCAGCATCAGCGCCATTCCGGGCGGAGGAATGGTTGATCACGTTAGCTACATAAGGAACGGCGGATTTGAGGACTTGAATCGCGCCCCGTTGAACGTTACCCTGTTGTCCACCTCCAATGCGATAGGCGACCATTTGAATCACAGCACCTCTAGGGGGAACCGCCCCATATTGACGTTCCATTGACTGCATCGCAGCGATATCCCGCCGTTCTACCACGCCAGTTCTACCATTGACTAAATTGAGCATTTCCGACGGTACTCTCTGAGACTGGGAACGCCACCACGTCTGTTCTCGCAGTTGAGAAGGTTCTCGTAATAGGGGACCAAATTGAACGGTTCCGGTAATCGCATCAATGGTATAGTGCAGGTCTTCTGGACCTGAATCGGCAAAATCATTGACTTCTTGCCATATTTGTGGTAATCCTCCAGGCGGAATCACCAGAATATGTTCCTCATCCCGTCGGGGTAAAATTCCCCGTCCTTGTAATTGAAAGGTTTGACCGGGGGTTCCGTCACTTTCGCCGAGGATTTCATTCCGAATCGTGGTACATTGGGTGACTTCGACTGTACCGCCAATCGAACGGACATCTAAACCAACAATTCGCGGGGAACGAATATAACCGGGTTGATTGAAGCGAGGTTCGGTGTAAATACAGCGCAGCCAGCGTCCCTGATAGGTAACAAATTGGGTAACCGGTAAACGCAGGGGTAAATGCAAGACAACATCCGCCCCTTGTAAAGGATCGCCTCCCTGCTGAATCAGTTCACTAAAACTGAATCCTTTGGTGCTATCATCGGCTTCTCGCAGCAGGATAGGTTCCCAAAACATACCATTCCAGGCTTGCCAAAGGCGGGGTGGATCTTCGGGATTAATCCCGGTGGAGGTAGCGGCTTCACCTTTGATCCGCAGGGCGATAACATTGCCTTCAATGGGTTGATCCCCCTCAAAGACGATATAAAAGCAATTTCCCGTTTGGGGTTGTTCATTAAAAATCGATAACTCCAAGCCTTGCCACTCTCCCCTGGGTCGCTGAGTCCAAGTTCCCACGAAGCGATCGCGCAGGATTTGGGGTTGATCTTCATCGGTGTCGGAGGTGAGAAAATGGCGGATACTCGGTTTAGCAATCACCAGGGAGCGATCGGTGCTAAAAATAATCGCATCGTCGGTTTGGGTTCGTACCGTCGCCACTTCTGTTCCCAATGGAATCGTGTAGGATTCAGGTAGCGCCGCACTCAGATAAAACGTCTGTTGGGTTTGCGCCGGGGTTGGGGCTTGTAGGCGAATCCCCAGTAATTCCAGAAAGGTAACATAGTTACGGCGGGGGACTTGATTGAACCGCAGCAACATTTGGTCAGTTAACCAAGCGAACAGTTCAATCAGCGTGATTCCGGGATCACTGGGGTTATAATTCGTCCACTCTGGACAGTAGCGGGGAATGCGGAGGATACACTCTTCCACCAAATCCTGAAACGTGCGATCGTCGAGATCTGATTTTGGTAAATTCGGTAAAAAATCAAATTCCATAATTTGTCATTTGTCATTTGTCATTTGTCATTTGTCATTTGTTATTTGTCATTCGTTGGTTGGTAACTCTTCCTCCCCAGCTTCCCCAGCTTCCCCAGCTCCCCCAGCTCCCCCAGCTTCCCCAGCTCCCCCAGCTCCCCCAGCTTCCCCAGCTCCCCCAGCTCCCTATCCCCAGCACAAATTCAGCAGATCCTAGTTACTCCCCAGAGGGCTGGAGATAGAACGGATAAACCAGACTCCGAGTATCATGGGAGTCTTTCGGATGATATTCAATAGTAATATTGACCCGACCGCGAATCGGGTCAGGTTCTGTATAAACGCCATCTAGTACAATCCGAGGTTCCCACATTTTTATGGCTTCCTCCACATAAACTCGGATCAGCAAAAGAGTTTGGGTATTCATCGGCGCAAAGGCAAGTTCAGACAGGCGCGAGCCAAAATTTTGTCGGTAGACTCGTTCCCCCACCTTTGTTCCCAGAATAAGCCCAATCGATTCTTCGAGGTTCCGGATATCGGAACTGAGTTGCAGGCTTCCTTGTAAGTTTCCCCGTAATGGGAATGATAGTCCCCTACCCAGATAAGAGCGGGGCTGATTATTTGTAATGTCTGCCATTTTTATAAATTTAGCGCGTTAGGATCAGTGCTACCTTATCAGGGTCTCAAGAATTCAGCTTATTCGCCAAAACCTGAGTCCAGTTAAAGCTATGGAAGTTCATAATTCAGTCATAGGGGCAGAATTTGCACTCAAAAATTATGGAGTTGTTTTGCTCAAAGGAGTCCTCGATACGGCTCAACTTTCCCTTGTTGCTCGATCCGCCACTCAATGTTTTTCTAGCATAGAACAGATTCTTCATGAGCAGGGCATCGAACAGGTCAGTGATTATCTTCCTTTCTACTATTTATTTAATGCCAGCTCCACCTCCGTTAGTCTGTTTGCCCTTGATGATTATCAAGTAACCCGTGCTTTCGAGACGATTTCTCACCAGATGCTGTCTATTTTAGTCAATTCTTTAGCTTATCAGATTTTAGCCCAGATGATGGATAACTCCCTTTTATTTAACCTTTCTCAATCTTGGGTCAGGAAACAGTATGCTCCCTCACACTATCATCCCTTGCATACCCCCCATAGCTGGCATCAAGATGGGGCTTTAGGAGTTACTTTTAACCCTTTGTCGGATAGCAGTAATGACTATATCAGTGAACCGTTAACACCCCTAATTACCTGCTGGATACCGCTGACAGACTGTGGACGAAATCGCCCAAGTCTTCAGTTGATCAGGCGAAATCTAGATCAGCTTCTCCATTATGACTGTTTAAATGAAGTTAAACTCAGACAACGTTTTGCACCCGATGAGTTTTGGTCACCAGAAATGACCCTGGGAGATGTTCTGATTTTCCTCAATGGCACGCTTCACAAAACTTATGTTACTGAAGCTATGACTCAGGATCGAATTAGCGTTGAATTGCGTGTAATGAGTGCTAACAAAATTCCCAAATGGATGAATCAGAATGTATTTATCCCGTTAAAAGAATAATCTCTTCAGAGAACAGTGACTTGAAATTGTCCAGGATTCATAATTTTAATCACACCGCCCCAACTACAGTTACAAACAGCAAAATCAGGGAGTGCCGGTATATTATTAATCTTTGTTTTAATTGCCCCAGGCTTCCAGGGACCAACTGGAACAGGAATACAGGGCATAGGAGTTAATACCCCTAAAGCTGCTGCTGTTGCTGATGCCACGGCTGGATTGGCTATAGAGATACACATCCCAAAAGGTGGTATATTGGCGATTGGAGCAAAGTCCATAATTGTAGCCGCTAACCTACCTTTCACTGATACAGGTGGCCCTTTGGGAATCACAATTAACGAACTGGGTGCTACTCCAAAGGGAATACATTGGAGTGTTGCCCCCATACAAGTTTGCAACGGCATTGTTTATTCCTTTTTTCGATTTTTTGCTTGTTTATGTCAAGTATCCTTCTCATATTTTTTAGCCTAAGCTAACGGTTGGAGCTGACACAGTAATCGCCGCCTTACCCCGTACTGATGTTGTCATGCCACTCAAGTTAGTCATGGATAGGGAATCAATATTAATTCCTGCTGGACTGAGTTCTATCTTGTTACCACCTTGTTTGATGATAATGCTCATTGGTGACATTTCTATAGTGCTGCCGCCTACTCTTAAAGTAATATTCTGTGGAGCTTCTACATTAATGGTTCCCGTTGATTGCATTGTAATATTCCTGCCTTGATCTTTCATTTCATAAGTATGTCCTCCTTGAGTTTTTATGATAATTTTCTTATTCTGATCATCTAAACGTACTTGATTACCATTTTTAGTTTTCGCTTCGATAAATTTATCACTATCATTTAAATATAAATGATGACCATATACTGTATCCAGATAAACCCCTTTTTTACTGCTGCCTTTATCCTCTTCAACAAACTGTAACGTATGACCCGTGCGAGTTTTCAATGTCCGGAGTCTAACTTTACCATCCACTACACTATTCGTCACGGGTTCTGGCGGTTTATCCTTACCATTCCAAACTCCGCCAATGACATAAGGATGATGAATATCCCCATGTTCAAACGCCACTAACACCTCATCATTAATTTCTGGCAAACAGTCAAATCCTCGATTTGTACCCGCACCTGTTCCCACAACACGGGCCCAATAACTCGCATGTTCTTCGGTCAAAGTAGGAAACTTAACTCTGACTCTCCCCCAACTATTCGGATCATTATTATCAGTAACAATGCCTACGAGTAGTGTTTGTCCAGGTTGAAAAGGGGCTTCGTGGGATAGCAGAGGGGGAAAATTATCCCCGCGTAATCCCCGTATCGTGAACTCTGTGGTGTAAACTCGTTCCTCGAATAGATGACGGGTTTCTGTAACGTAATACTTTCCGCTATACTTACCTATATCCTTCAATTTGATGACTCGCCCTGGTCGAATTTTGGGGTTTCCTTCAGCTTTCGCATCAGCCTGAACAAATTCTCCCCCTAATTCATCACAAATAGCTTGAGCAATAGTTCTCGCTTCAGGTGCATTGAAGACAGGTTGGTCTACTAAAATCATCTTGGGTGTGGGGGGCTTTCCTTTAAAACTGGTACTGGTTTTCGCACCGTCCCCGTAATCATTTTTAGTATGAACCTGTCCTCGATTCGCGGTTTCTACAATCGGTAGTTTTTGACTATAGTCCCAGCCTCGGACTTCAACTTCACTGACTTGTTCTGCACTACTGACTCTAACCTGAAAACTATGAACATCTTGAAGCCATTTCAGTTTTAGAGATTCATCGACTTTGGGTTTGCGGAAGTTTAATTTCCCATCCTGAACAAAGAACTCAAAGCCGTTGCGGGCGGCGCGTTCTCGTAAGAATTCGAGATTGGTCTGATTTTCTTGAAAAACATAGCCATTCGACCCATTGATATCTCCATAGCCATAAGGTCCCCCCGTCTCATCAATCTGACCTGTGGGTATCCCGACTTCCCCAGCAATTTTTTTCACAATATCGGTATCGGTCATGTTCTGAAACGAACGATTATATCGCCCTCGCCACAGTCGATGGGAAATATCATATCCGCGAATAATCATTGGCGCTTCGGAGTCACGGGTAAAGTTACACTCCATCGCCGTGATTTCCCCTTCGAGGATGTAATCTTTCTCTTGCGCTTCAAACTCTCGGGCTGCGGTGGTACTTGAAACGAAACCTATCTTAATCGTTTTGCCAATTTCAAATAAGTCACTATGTCGCCAGGTTTGATCCTCCGTGCGCCCAGGAAAGTAATCATTCTTAATCACTAAGGTGAACATTCCAGGAAGATGGAGGCTTTCTTCCAAAGCGATTTCAATAATGTCGTTAAGTAACGCTTCAGAAGCTAACTGACCATCAATTTTTAAAATCGGTTCAGCTACATAAGTGACATCCATGGCGACCTCTAGAATGGAGACTTGGCACACAGTTGTGCCGCTTGCTGGGGATTTACCCAGGGTGAATTGATGTGAGACGGGGGCAATTTAGGTAGAAAGCAGGGGCTTGGGTAATTGAGTTTCTCGTTTTTTGCTGACCTGTTTCTCTTGCCTTAGTTTTACATTTTGTAAACAAATAGGAATAGTGTATTTAAGATGAATTTAGCATTCATCTGTAAAAATTCAACAGGTGACTCTTATAAAAGGTCTGAAGTGACCTAAACTGTTGTATTATCGGTGATTGATCGGGACTGGTTAATGGGTGCGATCGCGCAATCTGAGATCTGTGTAGTTATCCTAACAGATGAATAGTCCCCAAGGGAAAAACCTGTGTAATAAATTGCTAAGTTTTGATAACCTAGCGTAAAGCGGCTCCAAATACAAAATGTCTTAAACAGGTAAGACACGTACACACCCACTACACTAGCGCCCACTACTCTGACGCTGGTTCCCACTCGGTTGGGGCGTTCCCATTCCCGGTTGAGAAACAGACTCATCAATCTCTTCCAAGGTCAGATTAACCGAAACTCGGACGGGTGTCCCATCTGGCAGAAACATGGTCAGGTTATAATCAACTTTTGTAACAAAACAACGAATATACTCCTGGGAACCCCAGGTAAACAAATAAGTGGGAGGACGTTTTTCCTTCCCTTCCCCCGACTCGGCAAAATTCACCGCTTTCTCAAAGGGTTTCAGATAGCGCAGAACACTCTCACCTGTCTCATAAGTATCAAAAATAATGTCGTTAATCGAGAGGGTAACGGGTTCAGGATAAGCAAAGTTAACCTTGGGTAATCCTCGACCCGTTCGTGCTCCGCTACTTTTTGTTAAATTAATTTGCTGGCTAAACGCCAACTGGCTGGGGTTGAACATGAAATCAATTGTTCCCCCACCATCTGTGGAAATAAGCTGGGCTTTAACAAGTTGTGACATGACTGATTCCCTCTGACTCAGTTTTGCCGGCAATTGTCAATGGCTTCACCTCGTCTTACGCTGAGTTTTCCAGAATGACTCTTACTGACTAAGCTGTCATGCATTTAAATTGGGTATTAGTAGCGAGCAAGATGCTCGCACTACAATGCTTTCGCCATTATTGACATTAAGGTTTAAATGCCGAACAGCTTACTCTACCAGAGGGTTCAGAAAAGGGCTTGCCAGTGTTTAGGGTGAGCAGCCAATCTTCTGCCAGGATTGTTTCCTCTACCCTACCTAAATCAAGATACCATCTAGGGACTGCGCTCAACTTTTGTTGAATTAAAGTTTTGCTCGATTATTTTAAGTTTTGTTAAAATGTTTCGGTGGAACATCTCTAAGGTTGTGATACTGTTGTGTCCAATAATTTCACGTAAGCAATGGGGATGACAAGGGGCCAAAATACCGTGGCGATGCCAACGGTGAGGAAAGATAAGACTTTTTGCTGAGGAGATAGTCCCGCTCCTTTTTTGAGAAAGCGTAACCAAGCTGCCGATAAATAAAGCGCAACCAATACGTAAAGACTAACAAGCAAAAGTTTCATATTCAAACTCCAGGTATGAATCCAAACAAGTATTCAAAATCTAAGTAATTATATCAGATGTCTATCAACTTGGCTAATCATTACTTGATTGTAAAGTATAGCTGGATAAGTTATGAAATAGCCATCATGGCTGGGTCTGGTTTCCCGCCTCATCTTTCTTCACAAATCATTGGGATTGGCTCTATTAATGTATTCTGTGTTACTAATCTGGAATCCGGGCAGTATTCAGTTTGTTAGGTACAGTCTTTTTGATCCATACTCCTAATCTTTTTAAACTGGTTCAGCAGAACCTTTCGACGGCTTTGATACGGTAGCGTTTAATAGCTTGGCGTAAGCAATGGGGAGGACAAGGGGCCAAAATACCGTGGCGATGCCAATGGTGAGTAACGATAAGAGGTTTTGCTGAGCAGACAGTCCTGTGCCTTGTTTGAAAAAGCGGAACCAAGCGACCAATAAATAAAGAGAAACAAGGGTATATAGAGTGATAAGCCAAAGGTTCATAGAAAAACTCAATATGTAGATGAAACTCGATGAATCAGATTCTAGATTTTGAGAGATATCTGATTTGTTTTGAACGTTCAGATTATCCTTGATTGTCTAGAGGTATTTTGTGTTACATGTCTTTAACTCCAGTGATATTCAGAGGGCAAAGTTGTGAGGGATTGAGGGGGGAACTGTGATAATTCTCCTGAAATACGATGATGAAGATCACAGTCAAATCCGGGTTACCTATCTTCTTTATCATCTAGTCCAAGAAAGCAGAAATAACTGAACAGTCTAACATCTCCCCCAGCTCCCAGACGCGCTTTTGAAGCGTCTCTACATGCTCCCTCTGCTCCCGCTGCTTCATCGCTGATTTTAAAGTTTAACCACCTGATTGAAAATGGTGTTTTGAGTTAAAATGGTAGACTCGAAGGGTGATCGCTCTGACTATTCCCCCATATCGTGATCCGATTTTAGACTTGAGATTGTAGCCGCTGTGCGGATGGGGAAAAGACGGGTTTGCTTGAAATGTTATTGGTGTTATCTCGATTGCACGCCTAAATCCGCTCCAATAAGCGCTTGATGGGTTTATTCCCAAGCGCAATTAATCATTCATACTGGATAGTTTAAACGTCAGAAATTCCGATGAACATAACCTGGAATATTTCTCCGTTAGGACGATATTTTTTCAACGTCTTAGCCCTGACGCTAATTTATATCGCCACTGCTCAAATTTTTAGCCGTCAGGATATTATCCCCCTTCTCTGGATTCCCGCCGGAATTAGTCAAGCCGCCCTGTTGTTACTGGGGCGCAATCTTTGGCTGGGTGTCGCTTTGGGAGAATTGTCTCGGGCTTTATTGATCGGAATTCCGGGAACTGTTGCGATCGCCTCCTGTTTAGGCTGTACCCTACAAGCTTGGGGGGGTGTGACGTTGGTTCAATTCTGGGATATGCATCCAGGGTTAAACCGTCGCCGGGATGTGGTTAAATTCCTGGTGGGTATGGTTCTATTATCTTCCCTGGTGAGTCCCACTATCCGTTTGCTGGGTGAACGATTAGGGAGTGAAGGGAGTTCAGGGGATTGGCTGCTGTTGTGGTTGAGTAACGCCATGGGACTTTTAATTGTTACACCTGTATTGTTAACTCTGGGTTATTCAATGATCCACTCAGGGGAGACAGGGGGACAGGATGAGAACAAGGGGGTTCTGGAGTTCATTCAAAACCTCGGTTTGGGCGGGTTTAGCAACATTCGGGTGACAACAAATGAGAATAGTCAAACCCACCCCTACACATTCAATACTCAACAATCAACATTCAGTCAGGGCGGGTTTTGTACAAACGTTACTATCAATAGCGAAAAGAAAGTCTCATTACCCGCCCCTAGAAACCATTCCCTGGAAGGTTGTGAAGGATCAACAATCATTTTGCAGGTTGGAGTCTGGCTGATTGGATTGGGAATAGTGAGTGGTTTGGTGTTTGGTGTCTTCTCCAATTCCGCGATAGTCGTAACCGAAGATAGTATAACCGCTTCTAATCCAATGGGAGTCCAATTTCATCAAAAACTTGCCACTCAGTTAACAGAGTTGTTGTATCAGTCTCTAGGTCAGGCTGACTTAAAGTATTTACTATTTCCTTTCATCTTATGGGCAGCCCTGCAATGGGGTCAACAGATAACCGCATTGGGTATCATGGTTGTGGCAAGTGTTGCCTTTTGGCAATCAGCTGAGGCGTTTGAATCGCTTAATTGGGTTATTTTATCCCAAGATGGGTTTATCGCCGTTTTTGCTATCACCGCCCTCATTGTCGCCGCTACGATAACCGATCGCGCCACCGCTTACCAGGAATTGTGCGATCGCGAAACTCATTCTCGCCATATCTTTGCACGTCTCCAACAAACCTTTGAGGAACGAACCGCCGCCCTGAAAGCTGCTAATCGCCAACTTTTGGCGGAAGTGGTGGAACAAAAGCGGATGGAGAAGGCGCTGCGAAAAAATGATCAACGCCTCTCCCTGTTGGTTAAACAAACTCCCCTGGCGGTAATTGAATGGAATACGGATGGGGAAATTGTTGATTGGAATCCCGCCGCTGAAACCATTTTTGGCTATCATCGGGACGAAGCTTTGGGTCATCCTTCCACTCTAATTGTGCCACCGGCTGCCCAAGCCCAAATTAAACAAATTAAAGCCAGACTTTGGCACGACAAACAAGTTGCTCGTTCCTGTAATCAGAATATCACTAAAGATGGCAGAACGATTGTTTGCGAATGGTATAATACTCCTCTAATTGATAACCACGGTAACCTCTTGGGTATCGCCTCTATGGCATTGGATATTACCCAACGCCAGGAAACCCAAACTGCTTTACGGGAGAGTGAGGAACGGTTTGCCCTAGCGATTCAAGCCAATGATAGTGGACTCTTTGATATTAACGTTAAAACCAATACCTACTATTATTCCCCCCAATTTCTCCATTTAATTGGCTATCCCGAAAATTACGATAGTCCCAGCTTTGATGAATTGATAGCGCGGGTTCCTCCAGAGGATCACTCTAGGGTCAAAGCCACGATGGAGCAACTTTTTAGCGGCGAACTTTCCCAATGGAAATTAGAGTTTCGCATGGTACACACTGATGGGTCAACCCCTTGGTTTTTATCCCGCGGATTGGTACTACGGGATAAACAGGGTAAGGTGACACGAATTGTCGGGACGCATACTGATATTAGCGATCGCAAACAAGCAGAAGCGGCGTTACTCGATAGAGAGGAACAATTCCGCCAACTCGCAGAAAATATTCGGGAAGTGTTCTTTTTAACCACGCCCGATTTAAGCCGCATGTTTTATCTGAGTCCAGCTTATGAGGAAGTCTGGGGACGTTCCCGCGAAAGTCTTTACGATCAGCCGATGACCTGGTTAGATAATATTCATCCCTATGATCGCGATCGCGTTGCAGAAGCTTTAGGCAAACAACTGCAAGGAGAACAAGACTTTGAAGAAGAATACCGCATTTTACGCCCCGACGGGAGTGAACGTTGGGTTTGGGTGCGGACGTTTCGGGTGTTCAACGAAACGGGTAAAATGAACCGCATTGCTGGGATTGCCGAAGATATCACTGAACGCAAACATTCCGAAGCCGAATTGCGTCGCCAAACCCTACAACGGCAACTCTTTGCCGAAATTACGCTCAAGATTCGCCAATCCTTACAACTGGATGCTATCCTGCAAACTACAGTAACCGAAGTGCGCCGGATCTTGCAAGTTGATCGGGTAGTAATCTACCAACTCAACGCCGATGGAACGGGGGTAATCATGACTGAAGCCGTGGTTCCTGGCTGGACACCGATTCAAGGACAGGAGATTTACGATCCCTGTTTTCGGGAAGGCTATTTAGAACAATATCGCCAAGGACGTATTCGCGCGATCGAAGATCTCTACCAAGCCAACCTGGAACCCTGCCATATCAAACTCTTAAAACCCTTTGGCGTCAGAGCCTATTTAGTTGTTCCTATTTTACAACGAGACAACCTCTGGGGTCTATTAATTGCCCATCAATGTAGTGGTCCGCGACAGTGGGAAATGTTTGAAATTGAACTGTTGAGTCAACTAGCGGATCAGGTAGGAATTGCCCTCGCCCAGAGTCAACTTTTAGAAGAACAAACCCGAATTAGTCAACAATTAGCCGAAAAGAATCTCCACCTGGAACAAGCCCGCCAAGAAGCCGAATCCGCCAATAATGCCAAAAGCGAATTTTTGGCAAATATGAGTCATGAACTCCGCACACCCCTCAACGGTATTTTAGGCTATGTCCAAGTGCTCAAACGCGAACCCCATCCTACCGCCAAGCAACAGCAAGGACTGAGTATCATTCAACAGTGTGGCGAACATCTGTTAACCCTACTTAACGATATCTTAGACCTGTCTAAAATTGAAGCCCGGAAAATGGACTTATGTTTAAGCGAGTTTCAGTTCCCCCATTTTCTGGAGGGAATTATTGAAATGGTTCGCATCCGGGCTGACGAAAAAGCTATTGCCTTTCACTATGAACCCCTCTCCCCCCTACCTAAAATTGTCCGGGGTGATGAAAAACGACTGCGACAAGTGTTAATTAATCTGTTGGGGAATGCAATTAAATTTACGGATCAGGGGAATATTACATTTAAAGTTGGCTATGTCTCAGCCCCTCAATCGGAGACGGAATCATCCCGAAAAATGCGATTTCAGATTCAAGATACAGGAATTGGGATTGCTGCTGAACAATTAACCAATATATTTTTACCCTTCCATCAAATTGAAAATCGGAATCGACAGGTGGAAGGAACGGGATTAGGATTGGCGATTAGTCAACGGTTAGTCCAACTCCTTGGCGGCGAACTTCATGTAGAAAGTTATGTGGGTCAAGGAAGTACCTTTTCTGTCGATTTAGATTTACCCGCCGTCTCTCCAGACCAAGCAATAGATGTAGTAGAAGATCAAATTATTATTGGGTTTCGCGGTCATCGGCGCAAAATCTTGGTTGCCGATGATCAGTGGCAAAATCGCTCAATTTTTGTCAATTTATTGTTACCATTAGGGTTTGAGGTACTTGAAGCCATCAATGGTGAAGACTGTCTCCAGCAAGCCCAAGAAGAACACCCCGACGCGATTTTAATGGATTTGATGATGCCAAAACTTGATGGATTAGAGGCGACGCGACGGTTACGAAAAATTCCTGCGTTACGAGATATCGTAGTCTTGGCGATTTCAGCTAGCGTTTTCGGGGAAAAACAACAGCAATCTATCACGGCAGGTTGTAATGATTTTATCGGGCAACCTGTACAAGCCAAAACCCTCTTTGCTACCCTGCAAAAGCATCTAAACTTAGAATGGATTTATGAATCCACTGAAGCACCCAGTAGTGTTTACCCTGGGGAAAAACTGCCCGAACAAAAACCAGAGGTTTCGATTACTCCTTCAGAGATTGTCGCGCCGCCCCTAAAGGAAATGACGATTCTCTATGAATTAGCCATGATGGGTGATATCAAAGGGATTAGTGAGCAAGCGGATAAGTTAGAAAAACTCGATTCGCAATGGGTTCTATTTGCCAAGAAGCTGCGCCGCTTAGCCAACGGGTTTCAGGAGAAACAAATTCTGGAGTTTGTGAAAAGATACATGAATGACAAATGACGAATGACGTAGCTTGCTTCTCGCTTGGCGAGTATGACAAATGATAAATGATAAAGAGACGATTCTCATTGTTGATGATAATCTCACGAACTCAGAAGTGCTGTTAAATTTTGTGAGTGAGGCGGGGTTCCAGGTTATCGTGGCAAGGGATGGTGAAAGCGCAATCAAAAAAGCTGAATTAGAGCATCCCGATATCATTTTGCTGGATGTGATTATGCCGGGAATTGATGGGTTTGAAACCTGTCGGCGTCTGAAAGCTAATCCAGCTACCTACGATATGCCGGTAATTTTCCTCACAGCACTGTCTCAAACGGCGGTTATTATCAAAGGATTTGAATTAGGTGCGGTTGATTATATTATTAAGCCCACCCAACAGGAAATTGTGTTGGCACGAGTGAACACCCATCTGACGATTCAAAAGCTACGCCGGAATCTGCAAGTCCAAAATCAGCAACTTCAACAAGAGATTCAGCAGCGTCAGGAGGCTGAGGCGAAACTGCAAAAAGCCAATGCTCAACTGAAGCGTTTGGCAACGTTAGATAGTTTAACTAAGGTGGCGAATCGGCATCGATTTGATGAATATTTTAACCAAGTGTGGCGGATTGCCCGACGAGAGCAATGGGTGTTGTCGTTGCTCTTATGTGATGTAGACTATTTCAAACTCTACAATGATAGCAAGGGTCACCAAGCTGGGGATGAATGTTTGTATCAGGTGGCGCAAGCGATGAAACAGGTGGTAAAGCGCCCCGCCGATTTAGTCGCCCGCTATGGAGGAGAAGAATTTGCGGTGATTCTACCCAATACCCCAGCCAAAGGCGCATTACAAGTTGCTCAATTCATTCAGACGTCGCTGAATCAGTTAGGTTTGACCCATCCGCGATCGCCGATTAAGAATTCTGTCACATTGAGTGTGGGGGTATCTAGCACTGTTCCTTGTCACCACACCTGTCCGGAAGCGCTGATCAGGGCGGCGGATCAAGCATTGTATCGAGCAAAAGAAACGGGACGCGATCGCACGGTTTTTATGCCACTCGACGATCCTCACAATCACAGTGTATGCTCAATACCTTCAGCCTCTGGCTCCTTACCGAATTGATCAGCCCTGGTGTAGGGGTGGCTCTTGAGAGGAAAACAGGGAATCTTCTACCGGGGACAAAGTAACTTCCAAAGTAGGGCTGCGATCGCCAATTGTTTACCGTTCATGGCAAGTTCACCAGAAAATGAACCATGAACGATTAAAAACATTTCGTTATACCACACCAAGCCAGCTACATCGTTCATAGCAAGTTCACCAGAAAATGAACCATGAACTATGAACTATGAACTATGAACCAAACCACTTTAACCCCGATGAATGATGAACAGTTATTACAAGGCGTCATCGTTATTGTCGATGATACTCCCCATAATCTCGGTGTCCTCTTTGACTTTTTAACCGATTCTGGCTTCAGAGTTTTGGTGGCGCAGGATGGGCAAAGCGCTCTGCAAAAAGTCGAGTATGCCAAACCCGATCTCATCTTACTGGATGTAATGATGCCAGGGATTGATGGCTTTGAAACCTGTCGCCGCCTGAAAGCGAATCCAGCAACTCGAGATATCCCAGTCATTTTTCTGAGTGCGCTATCTGATGCTGTCGATAAAGTCAAAGGCTTGAATCTGGGAGCAGTAGACTTTATCACCAAACCCGTGCAGCAGGAAGAAGTCAAAGCCAGAGTGACGACGCATTTAGCACTTCGGAACCTGCAAAAGCGGCTAGAGGAGCAAAATCTGCAACTCCAAGCCGAAATTCAAGAACGACAACGAGTAGAAGCTTCCCTGCGCCAAGCTGAAGAGAAATATCGCAGTATCTTTGAACGAGCCACCGAGGGCATTTTCCAAGCCACTCCTGAGGGACGCTACATCACCGCTAATCCAGCCTTAGCCAAAATTTTAGGCTATACCTCACCCGAAGATCTCATGAAACAGGTGAGGAATATTGGGGAGCAACTTTATGTTGAACCCACACGCCAGGAAGAGTTAGCCGCTTTAATGCAGCGCTACGATACCTTATCCGATTTTCAGTCCCAGGTTTATCGTAAAGATGGCAGCATTATTTGGATTGTGGAAAATATCGATACGGTTAAAGATGAAGCGGCTAAACTCCTCTACTACGAAGGGACAGTATCCGATATTACCGAACAAAAACAAGCCGAAGTTGCCCTCAATCGCGCCCGCAAACGCGCCGAACTGTTACTTTTGAATATCTTACCCCAACCGGTGGCGGAGCTGTTGAAGCGGGGTCAGCACACGATCGCAGAAAGTTTTAAAGGGGTAACGATTATGTTTGCCGATCTGGTCAATTTCACCAAATTTTCCACTCAAACCTCACCCACCCAACTGGTTGAACTGCTGAATCAGATTTTCTCCAAATTTGACCGACTGGTTGAGGAACATGGCGTGGAAAAAATTAAAACGATTGGCGATGCTTATATGGTGGCGGCGGGACTACCTCGGCGGCGTCTGGATCATGCTCAGGCGATCGCACAGATGGCTTTAGATATGCAGCGAGCCATTACTGAATTTAACCAAGAGACTGGAGAAAATTTTCGCCTGAGGATTGGGATCAATAGCGGTCCTGTCGTCGCGGGTGTCATTGGCATCAAGAAATTTAGCTACGATTTGTGGGGTGATACCGTGAATACCGCTAGCCGTATGGAGTCTCACGGTTTACCCGGTCGCATTCAAGTAACCCGGGCAACCTATGAATTGCTCAAAGATGAATACGACTTTGAGGAACGTGGTGTGGTTCTGATTAAAGGTAAGGGAGAAATGACCACCTATTGGCTCAAGGATAAAAAAATTCAAATTTTTGATCGACCTTGATATGCACTTAATGATTTAACTCCTGTATTTAGTGTAGGAATGATTAATATCAAACCTTAAAACACTAGATATAGGATAGAACGGACTTAAAACTGAGACTAAACCCCCAAGCTCAGGGGAAGTTTTTCGGCGTTGGAGAATGAAAAACCAGCGATCGCGATCATGTTCAGATCTGATAAGTGATCATTAAAACCTTACCCAGATCCATCAACCTGTGCTAATATCTGGGATAATATTCACATTATTTCGATCTCCTAATGAGCAAGGTTCTGGTGTTAAACGCCTCCTACGAACCGCTCAATGTCACCAATTGGCGACGAGCGGTTGTCTTGATGCTCAAAGGCAAAGCGGAACAAATTGAACACAACGGCAAATATATCTACCCAGAGTTACCGCTACCCACCGTTATTAGGTTGCGCCATTACGTTCGGGTTCCTTACAAAGAAATTCCTTTAACCCGCCGCAATATCCTCTACCGTGATAGTCATTCTTGTCAATACTGCGGATACACGGGTGATGATTTAACCCTCGATCATGTGATTCCTCGTTCTCGACAAGGGGGAGATTCTTGGGAAAACATTGTCACCGCCTGTGTGCGTTGTAATGTCAAAAAAGGGAACCGAACGCCTAAGGAAGCCAACATGATGTTGCGACATCAACCCCGCAAGCCCTATAGCAGTCTTCATTTTGAGGTGGCTAAACAGGTTAAAGGTGGAGTTCATCAGGAGTGGCGAAAGTATGTGATTGGCGTTTGACATCCTCACCACCCTACAAGGACGGTGATTCCCTACCAGTCACACAGTGATAACTGAATGTACTCAAGGGTGGGGTAAGGCTCCTACGGTAACTCGAGCTATAGCCGAGGCTTCTCAACCGGGCTTTAGCCCAACATTTCTCGTCCATACGATAGTATGGACTCTCTTCAAGCGGCAGTCAATTTTAGCTAACCCGGCGATTCATCCCACGCTCAATCAAAGATTTGAGCGTGGGATGAATCGCCAGTATTAAAAGTTTATTTCTACCTGATTATTGGGTTTGCAGGTGTTATAATAAAATGAAAGGGAGGTGATAAAAATTGAAGCGAAGCAAAGACACGTTTAAGTTGAATTACCAGTATCAGATTGTGCAGGACAAACAACAGGCTTACCAGCTAAACAACTGGCTGCATAAACTATGCCGGATACATAATCTGATGCTAGAGGAAAGGTTTAACTGGTGGGAGTGTAACCGCCGCCCAGTCAATGCTTGCTCAATTTTTGTCACCCATTTAGCAGAACTTAAAGACCAGCCAACCTATTACTCACAGAAACGGGCTACCCATTGGTCAAGGGAAGCTTTTAAGCACCTATACAAGGGAGTTCACTCACAGGTAATTCAAGAGGCGATTAAGCGAGTAGAGGATGCGTTTACTCGTTTTGTTGCAGGAGATTCAAATGGGAAACGAAGTGGAAAACCTCGGTTTAAGTCGCTGCGGCGATACCGGACATTTTCGATTCCCCAATTAAAACCAGATTGTCTCACCGTTGTTCCTAATCCTCATCGGCGCAAAAATGGTAGCACGCGGCGCGATATTGCTTATATAAACCTGCCCAAAATCGGTCAGGTTAAGCTTATCTATCATCGCCCAATCCCAGAAGGGTTCACTATTAAAGCGGCACTGGTGTCGCGTCGTGCCGATGGTTGGTATATCTGCTTAACCTTAGAGGACAAGACCGTTCCTAGTCTGAAATCACCAGAGATAGAAGCAACGGAAGAGAATTCCCTTGGCTTAGATGTGGGGCTAGAGAAGTTCTGGACAGCCTCAGATGGTGAGGTTGAACCAATTCAGCAACACTACCGTAAGTCTGAGTCAAAGCTGACAAAGTTGGCTAACCGTAAAGATAGCAAACCTCACCAATCAGCATCACGACGAAAGCTGGCGAAAAAGATATCGAAACACCACCAGAGGTTGCAGCGTAAGCGGAAGCAGTTTCATTATGAGTCGGCTACAAAACTGGTGAGTCGGGACGAGCAGGTATTCTTTGTCGAGGACATCAAGCCGGGAAACCTGTCCCGGAAAAACAAACTCAAGCAGGATGAAAATGGAAAATATTTACCCAATGGTCAGAGTGCCAAATCAGGCTTAAACAAGTCGATCAATGATGCTGGCTGGAGTCAATTCCTTTCAATTCTCACTTACAAAGCTGCGAAAGCTGGTAAGTCGGTGGTGAAAGTTAAACCCCATGATACAAGCCAGATATGTTCTTGTTGTAATCGTTATCAAGAAAAAGATTTATCTGTCCGAATACACGAATGTTTATGCGGATTGATTTTGGACAGAGACTGGAATGCAGCGATTAACATCAAGAAAGTGGGGCTGGGCATATTCCCCACTATAAAACGCCGGAAGCGTAGTCGTAAGACTACGACAAAGGAAGCCTACACTGTACCCGTAGGGTCAGTGTAGGAGGATGTCACAAGCTGCGATACTAAACCAACAGCTAAATACCTTGCCCGCTATGGAATCCAACCCCCTGAAATCTGTCAATAATAACGCTCTACACAATAAAACATCAGGTTCGGATGGGAGTGATGGAGTTTCACGACAACAGAAAGCTTCCCCAAAAAATCCTAATAACCGCAGTAGTAGTAGCCGCGAACCTCGGCAGCATGTTGATGCTTCCGAAAGCAAAATAGGAGAACTGCAAAAGGTTTTAGATCGTCACAGTTCAGAACGCCAGCTCATTGTCATTCAAGATTTTCCTGATCCTGATGCTTTATCGAGTGCTTGGGCGTACCAGTTAATTGCCCAACAGTACAATATCCAATGTGACATTGTATATGCCGGAACTCTGTCTCATCAGGAAAACATCGCCTTGGTCAAACTGACCAACTTGCCAGCTAAGCGCTGGGGGATTCAGACATTGAAGGATCGGGATTTTTCGGTGTATCAAGGTTGTGTTCTGGTTGACAACCAGGGAACCACAACCCAGTTAATGCCCTTTGTCAAACAAGCAGGTATCCCCATTGTTGTCCTGATTGACCATCACAATCCTCAGGGTAATCTGGAAGCAGAATTTGCCGATTTGCGACCTCAGACAAGGGCAACCGCCACTATCCTCAGCCAATACCTGCAAAAGGGTTTACTCAAGCTTGATAGTAGTATTAGCACCCATGTCAAGTGCGCCACAGCACTAATGCACGGTTTACGTGCCGATACCGATCGCCTGATGCGGGCGAGGGAAGAGGATTTCTTAGCGGCGGCGTATTTGAGTCGTTTCTATGATGTACAGTTGCTCAATGCTGTCCTGCAAACGGCGCGATCGCGACGAGTGATGGATGTGATCGAGCGATCGCTGAAAAATCGCATTGTCCAGAATAATTTCTCGATCGCGGGAGTGGGCTATTTACGTTACGATGACCGCGATGCGATTCCTCAAGCGGCTGACTTTTTGGTGACTGAAGAAAATGTCCACACGGCTGTGGTTTACGGTATTGTCCACAACGAAGACGAAGAAGTCGAAGTAGTAATTGGTTCCTTGAGAACCAATAAAATTACCCTTGATCCCGACGAATTTATTAAAGAAGCCTTTGGTCAAGACAATCAGGGGCGATTCTTTGGTGGCGGACGCATGACCGCCGGCGGCTTTGAAATCCCCATTGGCTTTTTAGGTGGCTTTAATGACAATACCGAATTCACTAAGCTCAAGTGGGAAGTATTTGATATTCAAATCAAGCAAAAACTCTGGCGCTTAGTTAATCCCAAAGATAATTTGATTCACACCGATTAAACAAGTGTTGCTCTCCAACATTGCAGGCGCTCACGATTTTCCATGATTTTTGTAGGGGCGGGTTGAGGGATTAACATTGATTGTTTCCGACAACTGTGATGCAAAACCAGCCCTTGTTTTATTGGGTGAGAGCAAAAAATTCGCGAGCATCATCAATAAAATCTTGATTGTGTTCCTAGAGAACCTTACGATCTTAATTTTCAGGACAAAATAAAAAACAGATGACGATAGAACTGTACTTGATCCGTCATGGCATCGCTGCCGATCGCGAAGACTATCCGAACGATGAAGATCGTCCCCTGACGAGCAAAGGGCGCAAGAAGACAACCAAAGTCGCCAAGCAACTGCGCGATCGCGGTTTGCATTTTGACCACATATTGACCAGTCCCTTAGTCCGAGCGCGAGAAACCGCCGCGATTCTGCAAGACGTAGGTTTGGGTGAGCAACTCGACGAATTTCCCAGCCTTGCGCCTGATGGGGATATCAATACCTGGGTTAGCTGGCTACAGGAGTGGCGTCAAAACCGAAACGGTGCAGGCTGTTTGGCGTTAGTCGGTCATCAACCGGATTTAGGCAATTGGGCAGAATTGTTGGTTTGGGGAGAAGCAGGGGAAAAACTTGTCCTCAAGAAAGCGGGCGTTATCGGGTTAAACCTGAAAGAAACGGGAGTTCCTCTGGGTCAAAGTGAGCTATTTTTGCTCACGTCGCCAAAATGGCTGATCTAGTCTGATCTTTAAGAATTTGTGTAACACACACTACTAATCTGACAGTTTCTGGTAAGTTAGCCTGAGAACACTTCAAACGTATTTGGTAGTTCTATGACTGTCTGTGAGTATAAACCAGGTTTAGAAGGCATTCCCGCTGCCCAATCCAGTATCAGCTATGTTGATGGAAAACAGGGGATATTAGAGTATCGTGGTATTCGGATTGAAGAACTCGCCACAAGAAGCACATTCCTAGAAACCGCCTATCTTCTGATATGGGGTGAGCTACCAACCAAGGATGAGCTAGAAGCGTTTGAGACGGAAATTCGTTACCATCGACGGATTAAATATCGGATTCGGGACATGATGAAATGTTTCCCGGAAACCGGACATCCGATGGATGCACTGCAAGCCTCTGCAGCAGCATTGGGTCTTTTTTACTCAAAACGCGCTCTCCCAAATCCCCATTACATCCGGGAAGCGGTTGTCCGCTTGTTGGCGAAAATCCCAACAATGGTAGCAGCATTTAAGCTGATGCGGAAGGGGAATGACCCGGTGAAGCCGAACGACAATTTAGACTATTCCGCTAATTTTCTGTATATGCTCACTGAGCAAGAACCTGATCCCCTAGAGGCTCACGTCTTTGATGTTTGCTTAACACTCCATGCTGAACATACCATGAATGCGTCTACGTTCTCAGCCATGGTGACGGCTTCGACGCTAACTGACCCCTATGGGGTGATTGCATCAGCCGTAGGCACCCTAGCCGGTCCCTTGCATGGAGGAGCGAATGAAGAAGTGATTACGATGCTCGAAGAAATTGGCTCAGTGGGAAATGTTCGTCCCTATCTAGAAGATTGCTTGCAGCGCAAGTCAAAAATCATGGGATTCGGTCACCGTGTCTATAAGGTCAAAGATCCGCGAGCTACAATTCTACAGCATTTAGCCGAACAACTGTTTGAGAAGTTTGGTTCGGATAAATACTACGAAATTGCCCAGGAGTTAGAACAGGCGGTTGAGGAAAAACTGGGATATAAAGGGATTTACGCGAATGTAGATTTCTATTCCGGTTTGGTTTATCGGAAACTCGGTATTCCCACCGACTTGTTTACCCCCATATTCGCGATCGCACGGGTAGCCGGTTGGCTGGCGCACTGGAAGGAACAACTAGCAGAAAACCGGATTTTCCGACCCACCCAGATTTATACCGGCGATCACGACATCGCTTATGTTCCTATCCATGAACGGCAATCACAAATCCCGTTAGTGTAAAACAGGTAGATCGCTTCTCCCCAAAACTAGAGTGAAAGGAGGAGCGATCGCTATTTGTTACCGATGGTTTCGTGGAGAAATTGACATCCTCCCCCGGCTAAAGAGCGCGGGGGATTCCTCACCACGCCACCTTTTTAGGGGTGGTCGCTGATTGGG
>NZ_JBKHUP010000085.1:0-37149 GCF_046565525.1 Coleofasciculus sp.
GTCATCTGGAGTACCTCCGATGACCCGCCTTATATCCCACACCTAAAAGGATGTGGGTTTTACGGCGTTTCTATAAAGGAATTCGCCCCAAAAAGGCAGGAATTTCGCGATCGCGGAATATCCCACAGCCAATGGATCGGCGGATCACGCCTTGTCGGGTTGCAGGTGGTGGCGGTGGTGGAGGCGAAGCGTCAAAGTAAAGACGTATCCGGGAACATTAACCAGGCGAAGTGGTATAGTCGCAGGTATCAAAGTCAAGTATAATACCTTCTATACTATCTACACACTTAAGCCACGGTCATGATGGTAACTCAGCCGTTAAGTACTCTAACCGAATCAAGTACATTTCAGAGAAAACCTGGCTTAACCCTAAAGGTAGATTAGTGGAAATAATTTTTAAGTTGGGTTGATTGTCAAACTTAAAATCGGTGATGAAATCGGCATTGTCTTCTAATCAGTTAGAGCTATTTAATCCATCTAAACCATCTAACCTTCTATGGTTTAATCCTAGATTTACATTTGTGGATTTATTTTCGGGTATTGGTGGATTTAGGATTGCTCTTGAAGAGCTAGGAGGAAAATGCTTAGGCTATTCAGAAATTGATAAAGAAGCTGTAAAAACTTACAAAAAAAACTTTATTAGTTATTTGAACTCAGAAGAAGTTAACCTGGGGGATATTGTCAAACTTGGTAAACTTCCTTTTTCGGTGGATATAGTAGTTGGTGGAGTTCCTTGTCAACCCTGGTCTATTGCTGGAAAAATAAAAGGTTTAGATGATCCAAGGGGAAAGCTTTGGTTTGATGTAATTAGAGTTGTAGCACAAAATCAACCAAAAGGGTTTATATTTGAAAATGTAAAAGGCTTAACAGATCCGCGACATAGGCAAAGCTTTGAATTAATAATCAGCAAGCTTAAAAGCTTAGGCTATAACGTTAAAGCCAGTGTAATCAATTCCTATGACTTTGGCGTTCCTCAGGATAGGGAAAGGGTATTTATAGTAGGAGTTAGAGATGATTTAGATAATAGCGAATCTTTCCAATTTCCTGAACCCTTGCACGTTAAACCAAAACTTTATGAATTCATAGAGGGTATTGAGGCTAGTGAAGTGAGAAAGAAAAAATTCTCTCCCGATATTTTGTTTGGAGGAAAAATACCGGCTTCTAGAGGTAGATTTCAAAAAAATGATGAGTTAAATGATTTCTTTATCTTTACAGATATTCGAGATGGACATACCACGATTCACTCGTGGGATCTTGTCAGGACTACTCAACGAGAAAAATTGATTTGTCAAACAATACTCAAAAATAGAAGAAAAAAGAAATATGGCTTGAAAGACGGTAATCCTTTGAGTTTTGAAGTTTTAGATCAACTTATCCCAAACTTGACCGCCGCCGAACTCGACAAGTTAATTACCAAAAAAATACTTCGATATATTGATCACAAAGGCTATGAATTTTTTAACTCTAAGATTTCTTCAGGAATCAATGGAATTTCTAAGATATTTTTACCAAATTCAGATGTAATTGGGACGTTGACGGCAACGGGTACTAGAGATTTTGTTGCCACTGTACCACTAGATTCTCAAGAACCTCAAGATTATAAAAATACATTCATTCGAGAAATCTATAGAAAAGGAAAGTACAAACCTTTATCTGCAAAAGACTATGCTAGATTGCAGGGCTTTCCAGATTGGTTCACAATTGCTGACAAGGAAAGTACGGCTAAAAAGCAATTTGGAAATGCAGTATCAGTTCCTGTTGTTTATCATATAGCTAAAGCTTTAGTGAAAGTAATTTTATAGCGAAAGTTACATGAATGATTCCCAAAAAATCAAGACTGCCATTCAATCCGTCATCAAAGAAATGATGGATAAGGTAATGGAGAATGTACTTATTAAGAAGCCTTTTATTCCTGAAGAGCATAGAGCATTTAAACCTCTCTACGCTGCTTTAGTCCCCGATGAAATTTTCAAAGGTTCTCACTTTGAGAGAAGATTTGTAACTCCCTTTGGTAAAGTCTGGGAAAAACTAGCTATAGTAGCTGCTCAAGAAGGATTAGGTGATGGAGTGATGAATCACACCATTCACGGATTAGTAAAAACTGAAAGGCTTAGGCGAATTACAGAAGTACTAAATAGGCTAGAACACCCATCTTTAGAAGAAGCTAGAGTAAGACCTGATTGGGATAATGAATTGTCTTATATTTTGCAGGGAGATGGTGAAGATATACCTAACGCACTAAACCCAACCAATAACATCCCGGATCTGAGACTTGGCATACTCGCAGTCAATATGCTGCTGTGCTTTAGATAAAGCGGTTTCCGGTCGCTTGTACCAGCGCTGCGATCGAATACAAAGACCATCTCGTCGAGTGGCTTCCCAGGAATAACGGGCGCGGTCTACCACCAACCACAGTTTATAATCCCGATGTTGTTGTTGGGGAAATTTCAAAAGACCAATCTCAGTTAGCACGCTTAAGCGCATCCGAGAATGGGCTAACCGTTTCATCAACTCCAGAAAGCAAATAGCAGCGCGTTTAGCCTCATCATGAGAAGGGTAGCGGTAGCGATCTCTGGGTTCAAACTTAAAGTCAGATCCAATCAGTGAAAACCGGAACTTCCCCGACGCTTCCTCAACAAAAGTGACTCGCCAAGAGGTGTTGGGGTACTTAACGCAGAAACCAGAAGGCTGAATTTTGACCGTCGCTGTCATCGGAAGTATGAAATATAAAGGTTGAAAGACATAGAGAGAGGGGTAAAAACGGTAGAAATCACCATCAAGATTTTTAGGCGTCTGGCTGGATGTCGGAATCGTTACCACGTCAAAATCCATCATAGCCTTCTCCACCCGGTATCTGCCTGAGCAAATAGTCCCATATTCCCGAATAAAGTCGATGGGGATCTACCTATCCCAGCCGGGGAAATGTTAAGGTAGCGAAGCCACTTGTTCGTTCATCCCATCGAGGAGTGAGGAAATGTCAGGAGTGTTTCCACGCCAACGACACAGCAAACACAAGACAGCCGTAAAACGCTTTCTCCTGTTAGCGGGACTAAGTTTAATCAGTTTAATCCTCTGGGGAGTAATCACCCAAAACCGAGTTACCGCCTCAGAGGTTACACCTACTCAGATAACAACTAACACTTATTGGCAGGGAGGTTCATTTCCCGTTGAGAATTTTCAGGCTTATACCTCTCCCTACGGCTACCGTCGTTCTCCCCGTGGATCGGGTACAGAATTTCATCGAGGCTTAGACATCGCCGCACCTGAAGGCAGTTACATTCGCAACTGGTGGGCAGGTCAGGTAGTATCCCTCTCCGATAATACCGCCTGTGGCACCTCTATCACCATCCAATCCGGTGAGTGGAAGCATATCTACTGTCACCTCAAAGGTCATGTGGAAACAGATAGCCAAGGCGTGTATTTGAGCGATCGCAGTGGCGGGATTCAAATCTGGAAAGGTCAACAGATACCCACCGGCACCCGAATTGGTCGCGTGGGAATGACGGGGCGCACCACCGGTCCTCATTTGCATTGGGGGTTAAAGTACACCGACAACTATATCGACCCCGCCTTAGTTCTCCGGGAAATGTACCGACAGCAAGCAGCATCAAAAGGATGATGGGGAGAAGATGTTACAGCAAACCCCGGGCATCGGTGAGGACACATCAGAATTTAGTAGAGACGTTCCGCCGGAACGTCTCAGTAAACGTGGAGAGCCCTATAGCCTTCTGCCTTCCTAATGTATTACCGCCATTTGTTTTTCGGGCAGTTGAGTATGTTCGGCAACAATTTGTCGAAATTGGTCTCCTTCAATGGTTTCCTGCTCCAACAAAATATCAACCAACCGATCAATCAACGGTCGATTGTCGCGGATTAGCTGACGAGCCTCCTCATAGCATTGCATCGCGATCGCTCGCACTCGATGATCGATTTGGGTGGCAATGGCTTCAGAATAGTCCGATCGCTGAGTCCAACCGCCGCCGAGAAACACTTCGCTATCTGGGCGTTCCAGAGCAACCGGACCTAAATCAGACATACCGTACCGAGTCACCATCTCACGAGCCAGTTCTGCCACTTTCTTGATGTCACTGGCGGCACCAATGGTCACCTCACCATGACCAAAGACTTCTTCTTCCGAAGCCCTACCCCCCAAGGCGATGGTAATCTGATCGATTAGCCAAGTCCGGGGCAAGTACAGATCACCCAGATCGGTGGAACGACTGATATCCATAAATTCTTCATTGGGTAAGGGTTGGGCAAACCCACCCACACCACCGGAACGGGGCAAAATTGTCACCTTGTTTAAGGGATCGGAATTTTTCAGTATGGTCATCAGCAAGGCATGTCCGACCTCATGGTAAGCAATTAATCGCTTTTTCTTACTATCCAGAAGCGGCGTCATTTGCAGACCAATGCTAACCCGATCAATGGCATCATCAATTTCTAGAGGAGTGATTGCCTCTTTACGCCGTCGGGCGGTGAGGATAGCCGCCTCGTTGAGCAGGTTAGCCAAATCCGCGCCAGAAAATCCCGGAGTGCGTCGCGCGATCGCTTCTAAGGATATCTCCGGTGCCAATTTTTTATTCCGACTATGGACATCCAAGATCCCCAGCCGTCCCTTGTAGGTGGGAAGATCCACCATAACATGGCGATCAAATCGCCCAGGTCTGAGCAGGGCGGAATCTAAAACATCGGGACGGTTAGTCGCCGCAATGATGATAATGCCCGTATTCCCCTCAAATCCATCCATTTCGGTGAGCAACTGGTTGAGGGTTTGCTCTCGCTCATCGTTACCCCCACCGATACCCGCACCCCGTTGTCTGCCAACGGCGTCGATTTCATCAATGAAGATCAAGCAGGGAGCATTTTCTTTGGCTTTTTTGAATAAATCCCGCACCCGCGAGGCGCCCACCCCGACAAACATCTCCACAAACTCACTGCCAGAGATACTAAAGAAAGGAACACCCGCTTCTCCCGCTATAGCTTTTGCCAAGAGCGTTTTTCCTGTACCCGGAGGACCGACTAACAGAACCCCTTTAGGGATACGAGCGCCGATTGCGGTAAACCGTTCCGGTTGTTTGAGAAACGTGACGACTTCTTGCAATTCTTCTTTAGCTTCTTCAATCCCAGCGACATCATCAAACTGTATGCCTGTTTTCGCTTCCATCTGAAAGCGAGCGCGGGATTTGCCAAAGTTTAACGCTTGACCCGAACTACTCGCCGAGCGGCGCAGAATCATCATCAGTCCGGCTAGCAAGAGTAAGAGCAAAAATAACTGCATCACCAACCCTAAGGCGGCGGAATTATTTGTGGTTGGCGTCACATCCAAGGGAATATCGGTGTTCCGCAGTTTCCCAATCAGTTCGCCATTTTGCTCCAGTAGCATGACTTCTTGAGGAGGTTCAGAGTCTTCCTGTCCGGCTAAGTAGACTCTGGCAACATTACGGGCTGAGTCAAGTTCGACTTTTTTGATATCACAATCCGCTTTCGATGTCTGACTCGGTGGGGTATCTTCAGCTTGGGATGGGGGTGGCGGAGTGCACTCATCAATTTTCCGCAAAAGCTGCCCATAGCTTAGCGATGGTTTTGGCTCTGTCTGTTGTTGCGCTTGGGCAGGGACACCCAGGATCACACCTTGAACGATCACTAAGCTGGTTACCATACGCCACCAATAACGAGGTTTAATCTGTGGCTGCTTTGGCTTACCCGTTGAACCTCTACGTGGTTCATCTCCCATCCATGATCTCATCCAGGAACTGTTGTTCATCCAAATTTCCCTTGTTGGTCCTGTCTATTAACTCGCAGCGTTATGCTGCCAAGGCGTGACGTGGCACTTTCAACTGCTTACCAACTTCTAGTTTAGCGTTACTCAATCTTTGGGGCATTGAACCCCATTGATTGACTGCCTATCCATCTCACGCCAATCTAAATTCTAAATACAGATATGGCGTGAGGCGTTAGGCGTCAAGCTAAGGTATTTTGTATGAAAGGGTATTAATTGGCAAGACATGGTAAAAATTGTTGGCATTAATGGTAGCCTGCGAGCTAAATCCTATAGCTATCAAGCCTTAACCTTAGCCATTCAGCGCGTGCAAGCCTTGGGTGCATCCACAGAAATCCTTGACCTGCGACAGATGCAGTTACCGTTTTGTATCGGTAGCGATGACTATCCTGGTTATCCTGATGTCGTCCGGTTACGAGAAACGGTACAGGAAGCCGATGGCTTAATTTTGGTCACACCAGAATATCATGGGGGCGTGAGTGGGGTACTTAAAAATGCCCTGGATTTGATGACATTTGACCATTTATCGGGTAAAGTGACGGGTCTGCTGAGTGTGTTAGGCGGTCAAGCGAACAGTAATGCCCTCAATGAACTACGGCTGATTATACGTTGGGTTCATGGTTGGGTGATTCCAGAGCAAATCGCCTTTGGTCGGGCGTGGCAAGCCTTTGGTGAGGATGGCAAGCTTTTAGATGAGAAACTCTCGAAGCGTTTAGATGAGTTTGCTGAGAGTTTAGTCGAGCATTCTCGCAAGCTGCGAGGGGTTGTGTAAGACTTCTACCCTTTGTTCAGCATATCCGTGTCTGATGTCCTGATTGAATTGATAGAGGACTAGCTAGTTGAGCAAGAAGCATAAAATAAATAACCTCTCTGCCGGACAAGGCAAGGGGATAGAGGATGGCAGTTACGATTAACTATCTATGAGATTAAAGAAATCAAAGAACGCTGCTGAAGAAGAATTGGTTATGTTCATAAATGAAGGTTACGAAATTGTTAATTTCATGAACGGAGATTACCAAGATAAACTGGATAATGGAACTTTTGATTCTGAAAAAGACAATGAACGTAAGGTGGTATCAGAACAAGAGACTTGGATGGACATGACAGACGACTACCTCCAAAATTGTACCAACGCTTAAATGCACAGAGTATCGGTAAAGTCAACCCCTCGCCGTTAGATTGACAGAACACTCGTTTTTCAGTCTGTTTTTTGTATCAATCTGTAACAATATACAAAAATTTATCAAAAATTTAAGGATTATTTTCAACAAGCTTAAACTTAAGTTTGTAAAAATTAAAATAGAGGAAGTCAATCACCTTCGCTTTGTTACTTAAGAACACCTAAGACCCATGATTACATCAGCCATTCCTTCACAACCGACGAGTGCTTCTGCTCAACGTCTTTGTAGCTATGCCAATACAACTAGCTCCCTGCAAGTGATTCGGATGGGCAATCCAGGGGCTTACAGTTTCGAGCGTGTTGTTTTTCCCGGCGATCGCGTATTATTTGAAGCGGCATCGGAGGCTCAGCTAGAAGTCTTATCACCGTATCTGGGTCAAGCCATCAAGATTGAAAAAATTCCCTGTCGCCAGTTGCAGGTTGACGTTGATGAGCATCGGCTATCAGCATAAAAAATAGCATGAATTTGGCACATTGGCACAGATTTTTAAACAAAACTTAACCTTGTTTGAGAATCACGTTGCCTTTGGGAGGTAAGAAATGGGGAGAAACCTGGGTTTTCTCCTCTTTTTTTACTCATTTTGGGACGTGCGATCGCGCCTTTTGCCGTATAATTAACCCGCCCCATTATCTCTGACAGAAATCGCGATGAGTTACCGAATGGATCGCCGCGCCTATGCTGAAACTTATGGTCCGACTGTAGGCGATCGCATCCGTCTTGCTGATACTGAATTATTCATTGAAGTAGAACAAGATTTGACAAACTATGGCGATGAAGTCAAATTTGGTGGCGGTAAAGTTATTCGGGATGGGATGGGACAATCTCCCATATCTAATGCCGATGGGGCGGTGGATCTGGTGATTACCAATGCCCTGATTTTGGATTGGTGGGGAATTGTCAAAGCCGATATCGGGATTAAAGACGGCAAGATTTTCAAGATCGGCAAAGCCGGAAATCCCTATATCCAAGATAACGTCGATATAATTATCGGTCCGGGGACTGAAGCCGTGGCTGGAGAAGGCATGATTCTCACCGCTGGGGGGATTGATTCCCATATTCACTTTATCTGTCCCCAACAAATTGAAGTCGCGATCGCATCCGGGATTACTACCATGTTAGGCGGCGGTACGGGACCGGCAACCGGCACCAACGCCACCACTTGTACACCGGGTCCGTGGAACATTTACCGGATGCTGCAAGCCGCCGAAGCTTTTCCCGTAAACTTGGGATTTCTGGGCAAAGGCAATAGTAGTCAACCCCAAGGACTTGTAGAACAAGTGTTAGCGGGGGCAATGGGGTTAAAGTTACACGAAGATTGGGGAACAACACCAGCCACAATTGACACCTGTCTGTGCGTCGCGGATGAGTATGATGTCCAAGTCGCCATCCATACCGACACCCTAAATGAAGCCGGATTTGTGGAAAACACGATCGCGGCATTCAAAAACCGTGCCATCCATACCTACCATACCGAAGGCGCCGGTGGGGGTCATGCTCCCGATATTATCAAAGTTTGCGGGCAAGCCAATGTTTTACCCTCCTCTACGAATCCCACCCGCCCCTATACGATGAATACCTTGGAAGAACATCTGGATATGTTGATGGTATGCCATCACTTGGATCGGGGGATTCCAGAGGATGTCGCCTTTGCCGAGTCACGGATTCGCCGAGAAACGATCGCGGCTGAGGATATTTTGCACGATTTAGGCGCATTTAGTATGATTGCCTCCGATTCTCAGGCGATGGGGCGAGTCGGAGAAGTGATTATTCGTACCTGGCAAACGGCGCACAAAATGAAAGTGCAACGGGGCGTTTTATCTTCTGGGGAAACGGTGGATCATGATAACTTTCGGGCAAAGCGGTATGTGGCAAAGTATACAATTAACCCAGCAATTACCCATGGCATTGCTGAGTATGTGGGTTCAGTTGAGGAAGGGAAGCTGGCAGACTTATGTTTGTGGAAACCCGCCTTTTTTGGCGTGAAACCAGAGATTGTGATTAAAGGGGGTATGATAGCCTGGTCGCAAATGGGGGATGCTAATGCTAGTATTCCCACGCCCCAACCGATTCACAGCCGTCAGATGTTTGGCAGTTTTGGCGGTGCGATCGCGGCTACGTCATTAACCTTTGTATCACAGGCGGCATTAGACCGAGATATTGCCACACAATTGAACTTACAAAAACCCACAGTGGCGGTGTCAAATACGCGGCAAGTGAGTAAGCGAGATATGAAGTTAAATGATGCTTTACCGGAGATGGAAGTTGATCCAGAAACCTATCAAGTGAGGGCAGATGGGGAATTGTTAACCTGCGAACCGGCTGAGAGTTTACCGATGGCACAGCGTTACTTTTTATTTTGAAAACGTTTTAGGCAAATCAACCTTGTAGAGACGTTGCATGCAACGTCTCTACAATGTGGCTCGATCCGGATAACCATCTAGAGAAATCGTGCGATCGCGCCGGGGTTTGTAGTCGCCACTTTAGTGGCAGAAGCGAAGACAGCGCTTACTTACAAACACTTAATTTAGGTCAAGGTAGGCTTTGTTTATCAACCAACTCTCTCCATGGTTTTGATTTTCCCAGTACGCTGACTCTTCAATTGTGAGTACCTCGTCCTCGTCTTCGGAAGACTCTTGCCTATTTCTCTGTCTTAGATTGTCGATTTGTTCCTCAAACTTTTCATGTCCCTCCTCAAAGAAATCGGGATGTTCGTAGAGAGCCGGAATTGGTGCAGGTCGAAAAGGCTCTACTGGTAGGTCACGCCCGGGCAATCTAGGAGAGGGTAAAGGTTGGACGGTTGGTGGGTTGATATTGCTATTTCCAGGAACTTGAGCTTGAGCTAAGGTGAATTCCAAGTTTGTTAACACAACCGCAAGGGTTAGTGTTACTACTTTGGTTAACCTTGAGCTTGCTAATCGTTTTGCCCCTGTCCTCTGAAGCGAAAAAGAGCGATGGAGGAAACGAGGCAACCCTGAAAAGTTCTCGTTTCTAAATTGCATGATTACACCTATGTATCTTTTTAATTCTATTTTATTTCGCAGAACAATAAATATGGATTTTAATTAATAAATTGATACAATGACAATTATTATTTAATTATTTATACAATATTTTTAATCAAAAAAATACACCCTACTGGGTGAAAAAGATATCCAATGGGGTGAAGATGGTTATGAAGAGCAGAAGCCGCTAAAGATATACTAGAGCATATAAATGTGGAATGCATTGCATAAGCCTCCTGAACTAGAGAGATATAGTCCAGTAACCCCGTCTAAACTAAGTCGATGAGGAGTCGATGGGTTCTCAAAGACGTGACTGATTAGAGGGGACATAACACGAGTTGCTGGAGAATACCGATGACACAGAAGCCAACGCTGGAGATGACTCTGCTCCCTCTGACACCTGCTCCCCTTATCCCTTACCCTGGTGTCCCCCTCAAGCTGCAACAGCCGAGACTCTCTTGGCTTAAGGTGACAGGAGGTACAGTCTGGTTACTGCTAATGCTGACATTACCCGCCATGGCTTGCGGTGGATTGAACAGAGAATTGTTATTCGCCTCCAGTCTAATTACACTTCCGGCTATTTCATTGATGTACGGGTATGGATTACCGTTATTGGCTACGGTTTTAATTGAATCCTTTATCTTGTGCAAGCGAGAGTTGATTCCTTACCGAAAAGCTTTTTTGATAGCAGGATTGGCGAATGGGTTTTATCTGTTGGCTAGTTTTGTTAGTTCTGTTTTCTTAAGTGTAATATTTCCTCTGGCTCCAATTGGTTCGATTTTATCGGCGGCGATGTGTCTTTCGTTTTGTCAGCGTCGGGGGTATTTAAAGAATATTAGCCAAGGAATGTTTAAATTCTGGGTGTATCTTTTCTTTGTTGTTTTGGGCTTTGCTACGTTATTCCTGATCAGCGCCATGGATAGTTCCGCAAACATAGCTTTTCTATATGGTGTGACAGCCGGATTACTGCTGATTAGCTTTGTCTTGGGCTTTGTAACCAAGGGGTTTGCGATCGCAGATTTATTAAAGCACAAGCATCCTAATCTGGCAATGACAGTTATGTCGATGCATCTGGGTTCGTTTGGAATTATTCCCATAGCTTATTATTTGATGCGGCTTCAAGGGTAGGGATTGTGCCTCGGTTAGCGGCTACAGGTGAGCATAAGCGAGCGGTTCAGATCGCCCAAACTATCCAATCGCACTATGGCGATAAAGAAAAAGCCATGGCTGCGATCGCCCGTTATCAAAATTCCCCTTGATCGGCAATCTCCAAAACCTGGTAGAGGTGTTCCGGCGGCAGTCTTGACAACGGTTCGCTTGTCCTAATCAATGTGTCTACTGCTATAGCAGGTAAACCCTGATCTGTTTTGTGAAAAAATGTAACAAATATTCGCTTTTTGCGTAAAAATGGCGGCTTAATCGTGAGTAATAGATAGAACTGAATTTTATGATTTGATACCTTCAGGTACTTTCCTGAACCATAAGTTTTCAGTTCATTCATAACTATCAAGGTGTAATTCAACTATGATGACTGCTCGCAAAATCCGTCACACTCTGCTTACCCTAACCAGTTTTGCTAGCGTAGGATTTGCCCTATCCCTACCCGCCCAAGCCATAGAATTTAGGTCGATTGACGGGTCAAACAATAACCTGGATAATCCGAGCTGGGGTGAAGCCGAAATTGAACTGATTCGCCTCCTCGAACCCGATTACAGTGATGGAATTTCCGCGCCTGCGGGTATGAATCGCCCCAACCCTCGCGCCATCAGTAACGCGATCGCATCTCAATCTGGATCAATCCCCAATCCCTTCCACGCCAGCGATTGGCTATGGCAATGGGGACAATTCATCGATCATGACATCGACTTGACTGATCCGCCTGAAGGTGCAGAACCGTTACCCATCATCGTTCCAGAGAATGATTTAACCTTTACCCCTGGATCAGAGATTCCCTTCCGCAGAAATGTCGCCGCACCAGGAACAGGTACAGATAGTAATAATCCCCGCCAACAAGTTAACGCGATTACAGCTTATATTGATGGGTCGAGTGTCTATGGCTCAGACTTAGAACGGGCGCATTTTTTGCGAACTGGAGACGGCGGAAAACTCAAAACCGGTGCGGGTAATCTGTTACCCTTCAATACTACCAATTTGCCTAATGCCAATCCCTTTGGTGTCAACTCTGAGGATTTATTTATCGCTGGGGATGCGCGGGCAAATGAACAGATTGGCTTAACAGCCGTTCACACGCTTTTTGTACGAGAACACAATCGGTTAGCCGAGGAAATTGTGGCTGATCCGACAACTCCCGAAAAAGCGGCTAACGCTGGACTTTCTGTAGACGACTATACTTACCAAACCGCCCGTCGGATTGTCGGTGCCCAAATTCAGGCAATTACCTACAATGAGTTTTTGCCTTTACTCTTGGGTGAGGGGGCGCTCGATCCCTATAGTCGCTACGATGAAACCGTAAACCCCAGTATCAGCAACGAATTTTCCACCGCCGCCTACCGAGTCGGTCACACCATGCTATCCCCAGAATTGCAACGGATCAACAATGATGGCACATCGGCGGGTAGTATTTCCTTAAGAGATAGTTTCTTTAATCCTCAAGAAATTACCAATAACGGGATTGATTCCTTGCTGTTAGGGTTAGCCTCTCAAAAATCGCAAACTATTGATGCATTCATCGTCGATGATGTCCGCAATTTCCTCTTCCCCGCCGGAAACGGTGGATTGGATTTACCCGCTGTGAATATCCAACGGGGACGAGATCATGGACTTCCCGGTTATAATGCAGCGCGTCGGGCGTTGGGTTTAGGCGGATACACGAGTTTCGATCAAATTACATCCAACGCCGAAATTGCCCAGCGCTTCCGAGATATTTACGGCACAACCGATGGTCAAGATAACATTGATTTAGTCGATTTGTGGATGGGGGGAATTGCTGAAGACGCCTATAAAGGTGGGATGGTTGGCGAATTGTTCAATGTAATTATCTCAGACCAATTTCAGCGTTTACGGGATGGCGATCGCTTCTTTTATCTGGCTGATCAGGATCTCCTGAATTTGAGACCGGATATTGGCGATACGAGACTTTCTGATATTATTGTCCGCAATACTAGTATTACCAACATTCAGGATAATGCGTTTATTGTCGCCAAAGATGTACCCGAACCTTCTGCCCTATTCGGATTGTTTTTAATTGGGGTTTTTGGCGGTAGTTTGGGGCAATTACGTCAGCGCCAATCCACCAACCAAGGACATTCCCAATCAATCTAGCGATTCATCCGGTAGGGGCGCACAGACGTGCGCCCTGATCCAGGTATCGCATCAGACCAGAAAGTGCTATAAGTATCTAATGTAGGGGCAAATGCTATGTTTATTTTAATGAAAACAGTTTTAGCGAATTTACTGCTGATATTCTTGGTTGAATTATCCCTGAATGGTTACGGATTAAAAACATTGGCAGGTGAGCTTGATGCTAGTAAATACAATACGGCTCAACAACTGACTGAATACGATAACTATAATCCACAAGATTTAAAAGAAATTCAAGATCTTGTCAAAGAAAATGTAATAACTGGACAGCAGGAAAATATAGAAGAGTTGATGAATCAAATTCATCCAACTTCTCCCCAACGAGAATTCACTCGGGAATTCATGATTTTTTTATTTGATATTTACGATTTGAAAGTATGAAATTAATAGCCTTGATATTATTGAAATTTCTGAGAATCAAGCGACAATAAGGGTAACTCAAACAACAACAAAAGTTGCCAGACCCGAATTTAGAGATAATCGCGTAGTTGTGGTGCATACATTAAAAAAAGATCAGGGTCAATGGAAGTTATTCTTAACGGAAATACAGAATATAGAGTATTTTAATTAAGTTTGCAGTAAGGGCTTTAACCTCATATTTTATGGGTTTTCCTGGCGCCCAAGTTGGCGACATTCGGCTTAAGTCAGTGGCATTCCTTCGAGTTTAAACAGTAAAAGTTCTATTCCATAATACTGCTAGTAAACCCCATCAGTGTCATTACTGACAATTTCTTTGGTTATGTTGTCCACAACTGCCCAAAGTCCTGTACCGTTCTTACGTGAATGGTAAAAATTGATTGCGCCAGCATGGATTGATGGGATGGCTCGTCGAGCCATCAAATCACAGCATCAATTTTTGGCTCATTCTGGTTAATTAATTTCCTTCTCTTGCGCGATTTCGTTCCGCCCGACAATCCCGATCAACATTATCAACCTCTTCTTGCGCTTTACACTGCTCATAGACAATTTGACCCGTCGAATAATTGGGAAGTTGTTTTCGTTTTTCTAAGGCTTTTTTAAAGTAGTCTAGGGCAGCTTCGGGTTTATCTTGATGGACTAATATTTGGGCTTTGAGGTATAAGACTTCGGGATTATCCGGAGTCATTGCCAGAGCGCGTTCGACATAATCCATCGCCTGAGAATATTTTTTCAAATCTCGATAAGCAACGGCAATCCCGCGATACGTCAGATACTTGGGATAGCCATGAGTTTCTAACTTGTCAATGGCATCAGCGGGGTCAGCAAAGGGGACATTGACGGCTAGCATCAAATCCATGTGACCGGTGAGTACATTTAACTCTGGATCTGTAGCATCAATATTTTTGGCGGCGTCTAAATATTGAAAGACTTTCTGTAGTTTACTCAGCGCTCTAACCGGACCTTCTTTCTCAAAGTTATAGGTTCCTTCTAAAAAATGACCGACAGCCGTGTAAAGATTGCCGCGTAGTGGATCAGATGTGATCAGTTGTTCAGCCGTGGTTCGGGTTTTTGTGGCGTAATTATTCAGGGTTTCTAACTCTCGCTCAGTGTACGCGATCGCGGCTAGCATGGCATAGACTAGCGGATCATTGCCCTCACTCGCTTTAGCTTGCTGGAGGTGGTTCTTGGCGGCTTGATAATTGCCCTGTTTGAAAATCGATTCAAATGCTGCTTCCGTATTATCGCCAATATTGCGGGGATTACTGGGACGAAACGGATCGCCAGCTAAACTCGGAGTCACCCAGAAACTGACAACCATCATCGCTGCACCAGCTAAGGCGTTTACGGTTCGTCGGGGGGTTGGCAACCAATGATTCATCGAAACTCCTTTGGGTCTGAAACCCTGTCTTTATAAGACAGCTTTACAATTAAATGCTGGTTTTTAAATGGAGATAATCCCAGGAACCAGCAAACCCTGTAATAAGTCCCTTCGCCCACCCAGTCCAAGATGTCTTGGCATTACCCAACGCCTAACCAATTAGGCTTAGAGGCTAGTCCGAACTAGGGAAGTATTCGGAAGTCTGTGCCAGAACTAGGCTCAAACCGAGCTATTCACCGCTTACGTTGTCCAAACTGGCTTGGTCAATCCTTGTCCCTTTTAGGGCAAGGTTGGTGAACGTCTTCACTACAACTAAGGTCTGGTAACGTTCGACGTTGGCGGGAATTTGAGGTTCCAGTCCCCAATCCTAAGACAATCAATGCCACAATGAAAAAGATCCGAACATCTTCTTGCTCAACACAAACAGATTTGGATGCTTTATCTCAAAAATATAACTTATCACCCGCCCGCTACCCCCACCGCTATCTTAAAAGGTCTGACTCTAACACTCGCACCGCAACAACTAGGACTGATCATAGGTCGCAGTGGTTCTGGCAAAACCACTTTATTAGAAATTTTGGCAGGTTTAGCTCAAGCGACATCGGGCGATATATTCTGGGGTGAACAGGAACTGACGCCTGATCACTTGCAACAACTCGCCGGATTGGTGTTTCAGTTTCCTGAACGGCACTTTTGTGGGAGTACGGTGCTAGAGGAATTGCGAATGGGACACCCAGAATTGGGTTCAGAACGGGTTCAGGAAGCTTTAAGTGAAGTTGGACTCGGTGAGATTTCTCTGTATACGTCTCCTCATGCTCTCAGTGGCGGTCAACAGCGACGTTTAGCCTTAGCGGTTCAATTGATTCGCCAACCAACAGTATTGATGCTAGACGAACCAACAGCCGGACTGGATTGGTCAATGCGCCGCCAGTTAGCAAGTTTGCTCTTAAAACTAAAGTCCCATTGGACTTTACTGGTTGTGACTCACGATGCGAGTGAGTTATTGCAAATTGCTGACTGCTGTTGGACAATCCAACAGGGTGAACTTAACTCCGTTGATCCGGCTAGTCTGGGACAAAAAGCGGCTGTTACGAGTCATTAGTCATTTGTCATTTGTCCTTTGTCATTAGACAGGGAACTCTTAACAGGGAACAGTCGAATGAACAATACACAATTGCTCCCGGAGATGGTTGAGGTTTGGCGGGGAACCTTAAATTGGCAACCGAATCAAAGTCAACAACGGCAGTTTCAGCGCCTGTATGCTGAGATTGTGACAGGGAATCGTCAGTTGAATTTAACCCGCATCACCCAACCGGAGGAATTTTGGGAAAAGCATTTATGGGATTCGCTACGAGGGGTGGTTTCTTGGTTGTCAGGGGAGGAGAAACCGCTGAAAATTATTGATATTGGTACAGGTGCAGGATTTCCGGGATTGCCTGTCGCGATCGCGCTTCCTTCGAGTTCGGTGACGTTACTCGATTCGACGCGCAAAAAAATTACCTTTCTCGATACCCTGATTCCCCAGTTAGCCATCCCTAATGCTACCACTGTACTCGGTCGGGCAGAAAAAGTTGGACAACAACGTCACCATCGCCAACGGTATGATATCGCCCTCGTTCGTGCCGTGAGTTCGGCATCGGCTTGTGCGGACTACGCTCTACCCTTCCTGAAACCGGGGGGTTTAGCGATTTTGTATCGGGGTCACTGGACAGAGGCCCAAATGGATGATCTCAAGGGGACACTCAAACAATTAGGAGGTGCGATCGCATCGGTTGAATCCTTTACCACGCCCCTATCTCATAGCGTCCGCCACTGTTTGTCCTTAAGAGTTATCCCTGATCCGACTTGATTACCCCTACTCGTGAGTCCTCAATCGGTCACATCTGGTTAAAAACCCAAATATTTCTGTTATACTAGCTTGCCTACGGCAATTTGTGTTAGGTTAACAATAGTGTAAATATTCTGTAATAATTAGAGATATAAGCCCAAGCATTAGCTTCAAACCTAATAATTACGACCCAGAGTTCATAAAAGGGTCGTAGCTAAACCGTGTAAATGGTCAAAAGAGTTTGATTTTATTACATCAGTCTGTGCTGTTGAGGTTGGTCAGGATCAGTGGAAAATTATCTGGACGTAGCAATCGTTTATCCATTTTCTCGATCCTGAGCTACCCCAATTGCTGGTGTATGCTCATGGATTTGAAATTCAATCACATCTGGAGGTATCTCTCATGTCCGTTCGTCTTTACGTTGGCAACCTGCCTAAAGAACCCGTTGATCGCGATGAACTGCAAGCAATTTTTGCCGAAGCGAGTCCATCGGTTTCCACAAAAGTGATTAAAGATCGCAAAACGGGGAAATGTCGCGGCTTTGGCTTTGTCACCGTTCCCAATGATGAGTTGGCTGAGCAAATTATTGAGCAATTCAACGGTCACGTCTTTAAAGACAGCACCTTGAAAATCGAAAAAGCCCAGCCCAAGTCAAAAAGTGCCAGTGAGGAGGAATCTCGCCCATCTGGAGGTGGTGGTAGTGCTCCTGGACGTCGGGGAGGGGGTAATAAAAAATCCAAACGGAGTTCTTCCCCCTCCCAAGCACCCGATTCGGGTTCAGTTCAACCTGACCCCCGGTGGGCGGCTGATTTGGCAAAACTCAAGGAACTTTTGGCGGCACAACCAAATAATTCCTAGAGTTGGTCTGAATCAAAAGTCAAACCCACTTAACTCGAAGACAGACAAAGGCGGCGTTAGAAAACCCGCGCTAACCGTAGGACACGGTAAAGGCAGATCATTGTGCTAAAAATTTACCGTGTCTGCCTTTGTTGGCAAATTTTAGGTAACGTTGATCGCTAAATCTCTACCGACAATGATACTCTTACTTCTGGGGTGACCCCTGAAATCTGGGCATCGTTAAATCAACGATGAAATATACCCAATCCCGAGTAATTCATAACGAAGAAGGAGATTTTAGTATGAGTGCAGAAACTGACCCCGTTAAGGTGATGAAGCAAGAAGTCGGCAAAGCGGCGGCTGAACGGGTGAAATCTGGGACGATTGTTGGCTTAGGTACAGGGTCAACGACCGCTTATGCGATTCAGTATATCGGCGATCGCATCAAAAAAGGTGACCTGAAGGATATTAAGGGGATTCCCACATCATTTCAGGCAGAGGTGTTAGCTAAAGAGCATGGTATTCCCTTAACTAGCTTAGATGCCGTAGACCATATTGATGTTGCCATTGATGGCGCTGATGAAGTTGATCCGCAAAAGAATTTGATCAAAGGCGGTGGTGCGGCGCATACTCGTGAAAAAGTTGTGGATTCTCTAGCCGCTCAATTTATTGTGGTTGTCGATAGTGGTAAGCTGGTTGATCGTCTAGGTTCAACGTTTAAACTGCCTGTAGAAGTTATTCCCATGGCTTATGCACCTGTGATGCGGGCGATTGAGAAATTGGGGGGAAAACCTGAATTACGGATGGGGGTCAAGAAAGCTGGACCCGTGGTAACCGATCAGGGAAATATGGTGATTGATGTTACCTTTGATTCTATTGATAACCCAGGTGAATTAGAAAAGACACTTAATAATATTCCTGGTGTTTTAGAGAATGGTTTATTTGTCGGTGTAGCTAATGTGGTGCTAATCGGTGAAGTGAAAGATGGTAAACCGCTAGTGCGCGAGATGTAATCGGTTATCCCCATACCAGCAAAATTTGTGTGAGTTACCAAGTAGGGGCTTGGTTACCAAGCCCCTACTCCCCATCACCGTAATTATGGGTATTCAACCGGACATAATATCACCTGTTTTCCAACGGAATTTTTACTATAAATTCAGTTCCTTGCTCAGGAGTTGAAGTGCAATAGATTTGCCCTTTGTGTTTTTCCACGACAATCTGATGGCTAATTGATAATCCTAAACCCGTACCGCTACCGACAGGCTTGGTGGTAAAAAATGGGTCAAATATTTTTTGCATAATATCTTCCTTTATACCCGAACCATTGTCGGAAATTCGGATAACAATAAAGTCCTTTTTCGCTTTTCCATCGTCCGTGGTTGGTTGTTTGAGTCCAGAATCTACCTCAGTAGAGATAGTAATGAATCGTGGTGAAGGTTGGTTTTCCAAAGCATCGATCGCGTTACTCAGAATATTCATAAATACCTGATTCAACTGACTTGCATAACAGGTTACTAATGGCAATTGACTATAATGTTTAATCACCTGAATCCCTCGGCTATTACCTGCTGTCTTGAATCGATGCTGCAAGATTACCAGGGTGTTATCAATGCCTTCATGAATATCAACCCGCTTTATTTCTTTTTCATCCAAGCGGGAAAAGTTTCTTAAGGATAGAACAATGGCACGGATGCGATCGGTGCCAACTTCCATCGATCTGAGCAGATTTTGCCAATCGTCGAGTAGAAATTCTAGATCAATTTCCTGAAGAAGTTGTTGAAGTTCTGCTGTGGGAGTGGGATAGATCTTTTGGTAAGTCTGAATCAGACGAATTAAATCTTGAAAATATTCCTTAGCGGGGGTCAGATTACCATAAATAAAACTGACAGGATTATTGATTTCGTGTGCCACACCTGCGACCATTTGCCCAAGACTGGACATTTTTTCGCTGTGAATTAATTGAGCTTGGGTGCGTTTTAGTTGATTTAAAGTGAGTTCCAAATCTAAGGCTTGTTCTTGAGTCTTTTGCAATAATTGAGCCTGCTGTACGGCGACGCCAAACTGAGTGGCTATCTGCACCACAACACTAATTTCTGATTCTCGCCAAGCGCGAGGACTAGAATTTTGATAGATGGCGAGTAATCCCCAAAGTTTTTGACCACAAAATATAGGCGCATTGATGTAGGCTTTGGCTTGAAATCGTTCCAGGAGATTGATATAACAGGGGGTAAATCCAGCTTGATAAATGTCGGCGACAACTCGATAGGTTACGCCTTGGCTATAAGCACCGCCTTGAGTGTCTTTGAGATAAGTATCTTGTAGCGAGTCATCGGATGGGGGATTGGATACACAAGGGTTTTCTGAACCATCCCAGGTTTTGATGATACAACGTTCTGATTCTAGAGCATCGGCTTTGAGAGACGGATCATTTTGCTGTTCTGTCGTCAGAGTCACCCAGCCATCCGCCACAGACTCAGCCACAAACTCGCCACTCCAATCGGGATTGAACCGATAGATGGCGACGCGATCGCATCCCAAGACATGGCGCAATTCTTCTGTTGTCGTCGTGAATATTCTGTCAAGATCGAGGGTTTGACGCATCCGTTGTAAGACAGTCGCGATCGCACTCTCCCGCAACGCACTCTCCCGTAAGGCTTCCTCTACCCGTTTGCGCTCAATTGCTGTAGCAATGATATTGGCAATCGTTTGCAAAAAGTAAATATCATCGTCTGTAAATTGGCGTTTCTGGGTAGTATACACCCCTAACACACCAAAGGGTTGGTTTTGACCCGGAATTCTCATACTCATCCCACTGACAACGCCGTGATCCTGGAGTAAAGGTGACTCCTGAAATCGTGTCTCTGTGCGTAATTCTGTGACAATAATTGGTTCCCTACAGAGCAAAGTATAACCCGCTTGAGACTCTTTTTCACTCCTCACCGTGGCTTGACCAACTAATCCCCTTTTCCAGCCAAATCCTGCTAAAAGAAGTAACTCCTCTCCATTCGGTAAACGTTCCAGAATTTTGCAATAGTCTACATTCAAAGTTTTGGCAATCAGGGTAACTGTCCAATCCATTAAGATGGATAAATCTGCCTCAATTAATGCCTCTTGACCCAGTTGCGCGATCGCGGCTTCTTGGCGTTGACGAATTTGCAAGGCGGCTTCGGCTTGTTTTCGCCCAGTGATATCACTCACCCGTACCAAATGCATTTTCTGACCCGCTACATCAATTGCTCGAATCGCCAAGTTTCCCCAAAATACCTTACCTTTTTTACTAATATATTCTAACTCTTGATGCCAATATCCGTACTGCTTCACTTCATGGGCGATAGAATGGAGTTTTTCAGCCGTAAACCTTTCTTTCTGCAGGAGATGTCCCTCTGTGTTGAGTAACTCTTGCTTGTGTTTGGCTTCAAAGAGTTCCAGGGCACGGCGATTACAATCTAAAATCAAAAGGGTTTCTGCATCAACTATAAATATTGCATCAGCCGATTCATTAAATATTGATTTAAATAAATCTTGAGCACGAGAGTCTTCTTTGGCTTTAGTAGCCGAATGGGAGATTAGCTTAGTTATCCAAGGGGCGATCAGAATGACTATCCCTGTCGTACTCACGAATAATCCTAGACATAAAATAATCGTCGTAGTCCTGTTAATATTTTTATGCTGGAGAAATTTGTTAATTTCAGCTAAATTTAACTGACTATAAGCCTTGCCGAGAAAATTTGGGAGGGTCTGGTCTACTCTAGAGGGCTGTATAATGTGTCTACTGGGTAAATTGCTCTGACTTAGATAAATGGTATTGACAGGGATAGGATGAATCAGAGCAGGAGTAGCTGAGTCAGTAGGGAGGGGCGGCTGGACGCGATCGCGAGTATCATGATGTAATTGAGAAGCCACCTCATTGACGGTTTGTCCATTGCTGAAAGCCACATATCCCACTAACCCTACTATCGCGGCAATTGGCACGACAAAGGGGATAATCAAGATGGTTTCCAGAGACCTTTGTCTCAACTCCTGACCAATGAGGTGGTAAAGTATTCTAATACACATAAGAAGTGCAGATGCGAGCAAAACCACACTTCAGATTAACATTCCTGATTAGGGTCAGGTAGTATTGCGCGAATGCAGTAGCCATCAGCAGCAGACATGGGAACCGAGTATCTGAATCAAAAGTATTTCAGTATACTAATTCAATTTTATTGTCTATAAATCCTAAATTTTACTTTATTTTATTGGATTTATCATCAATTGAAGATCTAGAAGATCTATATGATGCCCTTGTGCCATCTGCCTTATTTACACCAAATCACTCAATTGGATAACTCCAATGGGTGATGTGTACATGAGTACTCCTGCCCTATCTTAAAGAAAGGCTATATCTATCCCAACTCCAGCCTCCCCCCAAGAGGGTATCTATCCGTACTTTTTCCCTCCTGAACAGAATTTTCGGATTTCCCCCAATCAACCGCCTGGTCAAGAGTGCGCTACAATGTAAAGTAGTGTTAAGGAAAGTAACCCAATATTCATTAAGTTATCTTTACAAAACTAGCGACCTCGAGCCGTAAAAGAGGAATAACCGTGACTCAGACAGCCCCAAATCCCAACAAGAAAACCAAATTAAATCTTTCTCCTATCCCTAAGCCTGCCGAACTCAAACAGGATGTCGATGTCGTCTTCTATGTCCCTGACGCTGAACCTGACCCCTTTGAGCAGGATGCAGATGGCTCTGTCGTACCTAAAACTCACAAATCTAACCCGGGTTGGCTATCTGGAGGAAAGGGGCTGTTTTTAGGCATCGGCATTGGTGTCCTCTTAGCCTTAGGGGCTAACCGTTTAGTTTCTTCTCAACAGTCAGACGCACCCACAGCAGCACCCCCTGTTGCCACCTCATCTGCCCCTAGCCAGAGCGTAACCGTAGCCCAAGTGGCATCAGAAAGCGTCAGCCGCAGCTTAGACGCCACAGGAAGCGTTGCTGCTTTTGAGATGAGTCCAGTTATGTCTCAGGCTACAGGCTTACAGATTCAACAGGTATTAGTGGAACAAGGGCAGGTTGTCACAGCGGGACAATTATTAGCCCGTCTCGATGATTCGGTGCTTCAGGCACAATTAAATCAAGCCCAAGCCTCCGTTGCTCAAGCCGAAGCCCGCCTCGCGGAACTTCGGGCTGGTTCCCGTAGTGAAGAAATTGCCCGTGCCAAAGAAGCCGTCACCAGCGCTGAATCTGCCGTTACCGCCGCCGAGTCAGACTTAGAATTAGCCAGAACACGGGTTGATCGCAATAAAATACTCCAATCTGAAGGTGCCATCGCCCGCGATCGCTTAGATGAAGTCTACAATCAAGAACGCAGCACCCGTTCCCAACTCGAACAGGCACAAGCCCAGTTACGAGAAGCAAAGCAGCAACTTGCCCAGCTCGAAGCAGGACCTAGGCGGGAAGTCATTACCCAAGCCGAAGCCCAACTAGCACAGGCACAGGCACAAGTGCAATCCACCATGGCACAACTCAACAACACGCGAGTCGTTGCCCCCGTCAGTGGTAAAATAGCCGAACGCGATGCCCGTGTGGGAGATGTCACCTCCTCCTCCCAAACTCTATTCAAAATAATCGAAAACGGACGCCTAGAACTGGTTGCCAAGGTTCCCGAAACTCAACTTCCCCAAATTCGTCCGGGACAATCAGTGATCATTACCTCAAACGCCGATAGTAGCTTAAAACTATCGGGCAAGGTTCGGGAAATTGACCCGATGGTGGATGAAGCATCCCGTCAGGCGAAGGTGAAGATCGATTTACCCGCCTCAGCCTCATTAAAACCGGGCATGTTTTTACGGGCATCGATTACCACCTCAGCCTCCCAAGGGCTAACCCTACCCGCCAAAGCGATACTGCCCCAAAGTGACGGCAGTGCGATCGCCTATATCCTGCAACCCGATAACACCGTCAAAGCCCAGCCTGTTGAGGTGGGAGAAGTCCTCGGTGATAATCGTGTTGAAATTAAAAGTGGGTTGTCTGGGAGCGATCGCGTCGTTGTTAAAGGTGCCGCTTATCTAAAAGATGGCGATAAAGTTAATGTTGTCAACTGATTGGGTCAATAGTCCCAAACAAGTACGGGAGAACATTCTCATCCCGTAACCATCCCATTACTCTATTTTTAGACTAAATCCAAAGCGGAGTTTGGGTTATACTCAACCTAGGAGGACTAAGCTGTTTTTCCTTAATACTGCTCATGAGATTTATTAGTCCCAAAACTGACTTTGCGTTTAAGAAAATTTTTGGCTCAAACCGCAGTAAAAAAATCCTGATCAGCTTTCTTAACGCTATCGTTTATGAAGGCAAAAACACCATAAAATCATTAGAAATAATCGATCCCTATAATCCGGGTAGTACCAGCACGCTTAAAAATACTTATCTCGATGTTCGGGCAGTTTTAGATAATGGCTCTACAGTAATCATCGAAATGCAAGTCTTGAACGTTGAAGCATTCGAGAAACGAGTAATTTACAATATTGCCAAGGCTTATGCGAACCAATTAGATATGGGAGAACAGTATACAACCTTACGACCCTTTATTGCTTTGAGTATTGCTGATTTTTTGATATTTAAAAATAGCTCACAAATGATTAATCGGTTTCGACTCAAGGAAGAAAAACAGCTATTTAACTATCGAGACGAGTTAACATTGATTTTTATAGAGTTGCCAAAATTCAATAAAGAAATATCAGAATTAGAAACCCTTAGCGATAAATGGATTTATTTTCTCAAAGCTGCCCCCAGTTTAGAGATGATTCCTGAATCCCTAGGGGCAGTACCGGAAATAGAAGAAGCGTTAACTATTGCCAGTCGTGCTAATTTAAGTCATCAAGAATTAGAAGAGTTGCACAAGCAGGAAGTATTTATCGGCGATAGGAAGGGTGAAATTGCTATTGCAAAAATTGAGCAGAATTTAAAATTTATTTCCCTGGTCATCGAACAGAAATTCGGAGCAGTTAATCCAGAACTAATGACGACTATAGAAAAATTATCTTTGTCAGAATTAGATCGTTTGATTGAGACGATTTTGACGTTTCAAGCCATGGAAGACTTGGAACGTTGGTTAGATAATTTTAGATAATTAATTACAATTATAATTACACTCACCCTAAACCTGATGGCGCTCGCAGCGCAACTACAAACGAAGTTTATGTCTTTCCACCTCTCCGCTTGGTCAATTAAAAAACCTGTTCCTACTGTCGTCTTATTCCTAATTTTGGGCATCTTTGGTTTGGTGTCCTTTTTTCGGTTAGGAATTGACACTAATCCAAATATCGATATCCCCGCCGTGATGGTAACGGTTACCCAACCCGGTGCAGGACCTACAGAATTAGAAACTCAAGTCACCAAGAAAATAGAAGATTCGGTGGCGGGGTTGGGAAATATTGATGAACTCACCTCAACTGTGACGGAAGGGATTTCCACCACTACCGTTAGCTTTGTGCTGGGAACCGATAGCGATCGCGCCACGAATGATGTGCGTAATGCCGTTGCCCAAATTCGCCAAGATTTACCCCAGGATGTGAATGAACCGATTGTCAAGCGTCTAGAATTTGCTGGCGGTTCAATTATGACCTACGCCGTGGCGTCTGAGACGCGATCGGTGGAGCAATTAAGCGATTTAGTCGATCGCACGATTAGCCGCGCCCTCCTGAATGTACCTGGTGTGGCTCAAATTGACCGTTTGGGCGGTGTGGATCGCGAAATTCGAGTTGACCTTGATCCGAGTCGTTTACAAGCCTACGGAATTACTGCCACCCAAGTCAATGATCAAATCCGGAATTTAAATATTGACTTACCTGGAGGGCGGGGAAATGTCGGCGGAAGTGAGCAAAATATTCGGACTCTGGGAAGTGCCAATACGGTTGAAGAATTAAGAGGGTATCGGATTGTTCTCCCCAATGGCGCGACGGTTCCCTTATCCAGTTTAGGGGACGTAGAGGATAGTTTTGCCGAACAGCGACAGGCGGCGTCTTTGAATGGGGAATCAGTCGTGGCTTTTTCGGTGCTGCGGAGTACAGGTAGCACTTTAGTCACCGTGGAAGAAGGGGTGCGTGAGGCGGTTGCCGAATTGCAGGGAACCCTACCAAACGATGTGAATCTTGAACTGATTTTCACCTTTGCTGATGCGATTCGGGATTCCTATCAAGCCACCATTGATGCCTTAATTTTAGCCTGTATTCTCACCGTTATTGCCGTTGGATTGTTTTTGCGGGATTGGCGAGTGACGCTGATTACAGCTACAGCTTTACCTCTGTCAATTATTCCCACATTTGGGGTGATGAAAGCCCTCGGTTACACCCTAAACGGGATGACTCTCTTAGCCTTAGCTTTAGCTGTAGGTAACTTGGTCGATGATGCGATTTGTATGATTGAAAACATCGACCAACATTTAGATATGGGTAAAAAGCCCTTTCAAGCCGCATTGGATGCCTCACGAGAAATTGGTTTAGCTGTGGTGGCGACAACAGCAACCATTGTGGCGGTGTTTATTCCTGTGGCATTTATGGGGGGTATACCGGGTCAGTTTTTCCAACCCTTTGGCGTCACTGTGGCTGTTTCCACCATGTTTTCTACGCTGGTGGCTTGTACCATGACACCAATGTTGAGTGCTTATTTGCTTAAACCGAAAGGGAACGGGCAACAGGGAACCGGGAAAAAACGGATTCACCCTTACCGAAATATCCTCAATTGGGCATTGCGCCATCGGATTACGACTTTATTAATGGCGGTTGTCTTCTTTATCGGTAGTTTACAACTGGTGCCGTTAATTCCCAAGGGTTTATTTGATAGTGGAGATACGGGGTTGAGTACGGTGATGGTTGAACTCCCACCCGGATCGACCCTGAGTGACACAGAAGATATCATGGCACAACTTAACCAGTCGTTGCAAGAAAATCCGGCGGTTGAGAACGTTTTTGCTACGGCGGATCAGATAAATTCGGCGACTGTCTACGCCAACCTGCTACCCAAGGATGAACGCGAGGTTTCCCAGCAGGAATTTGAACAACAAATGCGCCAGGTGTTCCGAACTATTCCAGGGGCGCGGATTAGTTTCCAAAGTCAAGGCGCTGGGGGAGGAGGTAAGGATTTATCGATTGTTCTCAAGAGTGAAAATGCCCCCGCCTTGACGCAAACGGCGGAAACCTTGGAAAAGCAGATGCGGGATATTCCGGGATTGGTGGAAGTTACTTCTAGTACCAGTTTAGTCAAGCCGGAAATTGTGATTCAGCCTGATCCAGAACGGGCGGCGGATTTGGGTGTTTCTGTGGGCGCGATCGCACGCACGGCATCCTTAGCTTTAATTGGGGATAATGAGTCGAATCTGGCAAAGTTTGATTTAGCGGATCGGCAAATTCCGATTCGGGTACAACTTGACCCGGAAACTCGCGAAGATATTAGTACCCTGAAAAATTTACAGGTTCCCAGTCAAAATGGGACTCTGGTTCCCATTAGTGCGGTTGCTGATATTCGTTTGGGGAGTGGTCCTGCCCAAATTGACCGTTTTGATCGCAATCGTCAGGTATCGGTAGAGGCAAATTTAGAAGGAATTGCCCTGGGAGATGCTTTAGAAAAGGTGAAAGCATTACCCGCGATGAATCCCCTCCCGCCCGATGTGGCTGAGGAACCGGCTGGGGATGCCAAGATTATGCAGGATATTTTTACCCGGTTTGCCACAGCATTAGGGGCGGCGATTCTCTCGATTTATGCTATTTTGGTCTTGCTGTATAACAATTTCTTGTATCCGTTTGGGATTTTAGTCGCCCTACCGTTATCGGTTGGTGGGGCGTTACTGGGGTTGTTAGTGACGCAGAAAGAATTGGGTTTGTTTGCTTTAATTGGCATTGTTTTACTGATGGGATTGGTGACTAAAAACGCCATTTTGTTAGTAGACTTTGCTTTAGCCGGGATGCAGGAAGGGAAACCCCAGTTTAAAGCGGTAGTGGATGCGGGGGTGTCTCGGTTACGCCCCATTCTGATGACTTCGGTTTCCACGATTGCTGGGATGATGCCCATTGCCTTAGAATTAGGGGCTGATGGCGAGGTACGCAGTCCCATGGCGATCGCAGTAATTGGTGGGTTTACGACTTCAACCCTGTTAACTTTGGTGGTGGTGCCGGTGTTATTTACCTATGTGGATAACTTATATCACTGGATTCGGGGGTTATTTGGGGGGAAGAAAAAGCAAGTGCAGTTATAAAACGGTAGGGGCGCACGCTCCGTGCATTAATAACCATATTTTTTGTTGTTGACTATATCACAGCTAAAAAAGGTAGCTTAACTTATGGCTTTATCTGAATTTCTCAAGAAAAAGATTTCATTGGCGTTCAATAAATACGACATATCTAATGATGGAGTTTTAACAGTTTCTGTTAATCTTATCTATCCCTATCGGAAGACGCGATCGCACATCCATTAAACCTCGATAACCGAGGTGGCGATCACCAAGACAGGGCGACCCGATCCTCTGTAGGGGCGGGTTTTACTACTATCTTTTCGGTTGCACCTCAATGTGAGTAAACCCGCCCTGTTTCTCTAGTTGTTAATTAAGCCAAGCGGGTCGCCCCTACATGAGGATTACAGGGGTTGGACAACTGGTGGAATGGGAATGCAATTATCCACCTGTTAGAAGATGTGCGATCGCATCAAACCGATAAGATGTAGTAAGTAAGTCGGTGGAAATAAACTCAACACTCCACCAGTTCTGTAAGGAGTTCTCAAACCCTTACAAATAACGAAGGACAAATGACGAATGAATCCCCAGTTACCGCCTAAAAAAGCATTATTCTTAGTCAACCGTCAGTCTCGTCACGGACAGGAGCATCTATCCGAAGCCATAGATCAACTTAAGCAATTGGGTGTGACTTTACTGGAAGAATTAACCGAAGATCCACTAAAGCTTCCAGAAATAATCCGTCACTATCAACATCAGGTAGATCTCGTGATTATTGGTGGTGGTGATGGTACGCTTAATGCAGCGATAGAGGGGTTAGTGGATACTCAGTTACCCTTAGGCATTTTACCCTTGGGGACGGCGAATGATTTGGCTCGGACGTTGGAAATTCCCGTTGATTTACTGAAAGCTTGCGAAGTGATTGCTAAAGGTCGATCTCATAAAATAGACTTGGGCTTGGTTAATGATAAATACTTTTTTAATGTTGCCAGTTGTGGATTGAGTGTGCAAATTACTCAGTCCCTTACCAAAGAAGCCAAAAGTCGCTGGGGAGTTTTAGCGTACCTAGCTACAGCATTAAAGGTAATTTGGCACGCGCGTCCTTTTCGGGCAGAAATTCGCATGAATGGAGAATCAATTCAGATTAAAACGATTCAAATTGCCATAGGGAATGGGCGACATTATGGCGGGGGAATGACTGTGTTTCATGATGCCAAAATTGATGATCAAAAGCTGGATTTCTACAGTCTGGAAATGCGTCATTGGTGGCATATTTTATCTATACTACCTGCGTTATGGCAGGGGCGTCACGCGGATTTACCGGGAGTCCGTACTCTCCATGGTACAGAATTTGAGATTTATACTCGCAAACCTCGTTCTATTAATACGGATGGAGAAATTACCACTTCTACGCCAGCAAAATTTCGCCTGATTCCACAAGGGATATCTGTTTTGGTTCCGCGATCGCGGTGATTGGGGATTATTGGGAATTGATGATTGGGGATTGGGAATTGGGGATTATTGGGAATTGATGATTGGGGATTGGGAATTGGGGATTATTGGGAATTGATGATTGGGGATTGGGCGAAGCATTCGCGTTGCGATGTTAGTATAAAACCGATACATACGGGCGCGAATGCTTCGCCCCTACGAACCCCTACGAACCCCTACGAACGAACCCCTGTTCCCTTTCCCTTTCCCTTACAGGATTACCGTAAAAATCGATCCTTGGGGTTGGTTGTCTTCGACGAATATTCTACCATTATGCGCCTCAATTACCATTTTACAAAAGGTTAAGCCTAAGCCAATCTGAGAAACCCCACTCATTAAATCTCCCACTTCATATTTGTCAAAAATATGGCGCTTGCGTTCTTCACTAATTCCTAAACCGGAATCAATAATCTGAAGCTGGGCTTTTGAGTTGGGAAAATCTGAGGACAGGGATTCATCGTGATAACTCACTCTGAGAATAACCAAACTTTCTGGAGGTGAAAATTTAATCGCGTTGGAAATTAAGTTTTCCAAAACCCGATGAAATAAATTCATATCGATCAAAAGAGACTCTGGGGATTCTCCTAGCTTGCTGATCAGTCGAATATTTTTCTGTTCAGAAATCGATTGAAACTGAAGGGTTACTGTAGATACTAATTCATTGAGATCAACAAACGTCCGATTCAAAACCATTTTACCCGAATCCATTTTCGCCAACATTAACAAATTATCGATCATGGAGTTGAGTTCACGACTGGAGTCAGCAATGATTTGCAATCGCTGTAAATCTTTACCATTGGTGGACGTTTGCAATAACAAGTCGCTACAAAGTAAGATATTAGTCAGCGGATTTCTTAAATCATGGACGATCATATTCGACAGATCTTCCCGCAGACGCAATGTAGCTTCTAGGGCGTCATATTGCTGCTTGATGCGTAACATCGAGCGCACCCGCGCCCGCAGTTCAATTCCGCTGACGGGTTTGGTGATGAAATCATCAGCACCCGCATTTAGCGATCGCGCCAAGTCTTCTTTTGAGTTGAGTGCGGTTACAATAATCACGGGAACGTGTTTCCAATGGGAATCGGATTTGATAGTGCGGCAAACCTCAATCCCATTTAACTTAGGCATCATCACATCGAGTAAGATCACATCCGGTTCAACGGAGTCGAGCAGGTTTAACGCTTCTTCACCACTTGAAGCATAAAATAAATCATACCCCTCTCGATATAGATGGGCTTCAATCACATCAAAGGCATTCGGATCATCATCCACGATTAAGATAGACGTATTCTGATTTAGGCTATGCATATATGTAGCAACGGTGAGGTAAGGATAGGGAAACATGAAAAACTTATATTATTTTTAGATTATTGAATTCTGTTTGATTAGTTGTTATTAAATTCTGTAAATATTCCTCAAACCCTTACATATAGACGAATGACGATAAAATCCCTTAACTTTAATTATTTCCCACCCACTTACCCTTTTACTCCCGATCAAGATATTGTTCAATTAGCGTCACCAAATTTTTCAAGCTAATCGGCTTCGCCATGTAATCCGTTACCCCTGAAGCCAAGCATTTTTCCCGATCCCCAGGCATTGCCAAAGCGGTGACAGCAATAATTGGCATCCGAGGCAAATTCATGTCCGCCCGAATCTGGCATGTTGCTTCTAATCCATCCATTTCTGGCATTTGAATATCCATTAAAATTAAATCGGGTGTATGCTGTTTAGCTTGTTGAACCGCTTCGATACCGTTTCGCGCTAAAATCACGCGAAAGCCTTTACTGTGCAAATAATCCGTCATTGTCAAAATATTTGCTTCATTATCTTCTGCCAATAGAATTAACGGTAACTGTTGTGCCACTGGTGGATAATCACTCTGAGATGTTGGAGCAAACAACTGACTCAAAACAGACTGTAACTGGGGACGAGAAACGGGTTTAAGCAGATAGTCAGACGCCCCTAATTCTAAAGCTTTAGTCGGATCATCTACAACGGAAACCACCACCACCGGGATTGATGCCGTAGCTGGATTTCCTTTTAACTGAAGCAACACCTCCCAACCGGAAACATCCGGCAGTAAAATGTCTAAGATAATCACATCCGGCTTAAACTTATGCACGGCATCAATCGTACCTTCACCCTGAGAATGGATCAAAACCGTTACTCCTAATTCTCTCAGATAACGGGCAATATGGTTCGCTGAAGCATCCGAGTCTTCCACGACTAAGGCGTTGTGAATCGGAGGCAATTCTTTAGACACCAGTTTAGCCTCCCTCAGGGTTTGCCCTTTCAAGTTGGTATGTTTCCAGGGAAGTGTCACCGTAAAGCAACTTCCCTTACCCACCTCACTTTCTAAAGCAATACTTCCTCCTTGTAATTCCACAATTCGCCGCACCAATGCTAACCCTAACCCTGTACCTGCATAGCGACGTGAGAGACTGCTATCTAATTGCACAAAGGGTTTAAACAGTTTATTCAGGTTTTCTGGGGAAATACCAATCCCCGTATCGGTAACACTAAACTGCAACTGTTCATTGTCCGGATCTGCGGTAACCTGTAACGACACCTCGCCACCGTCTGGTGTAAATTTTACCCCATTACTTAATAAATTCACTAACACTTGGCGCAGGCGTCGTTCATCCACTTCAATCTCGCTGACTACCGATGCAATTTGGTAATGGAGTTTAATATTTTTCTGCTGCGCCTGCTGTTTAATAAAGGTTAAACTCGATGTACAAAGATAGTCTACAGAAACCGGAGTAAGCGAGAAGGACATTTTCCCGGACTCAATTTTAGAAAGATCCAGAATATCATTAATTAAGTCTAACAAATGCTTGCCACTTTGTTCAATTGTCACCAGGGATTTTCGCTGCTTGGCGGTTAACTCCCCATAGACTTCTTCCTGTAGGGCTTCGGCTAAACCCAGAATCGCATTCAGAGGTGTTCGCAACTCATGACTCATACTTGCCAGAAACTCATCTTTTAAACGGGTAGCCCGGGCTAATTCAGCATTGGCTAAACTAATCCGCTCATTACTTTCGCGTAACTGTTTTTCTGCCTGCTTGCGTTCAGTGATATCATACACTAAGGCACAAGACCATAATAGTTTCCCTTGGTCATCCAAGACGGGACTTGTGGACATATACGCCCAGATCTTGTTTCCTGCTTTCGTGCACAATTGCACCTCTTGTCGATGAACTTGGCTTTGATTGAGCTGGATAGGAAACGACGGGGCAAAATAGTTATCCCCTGGCGTGATAAAATCCGCGATCGCATGTCCTAATATTTCCACTTCGGTATACCCCAGCATCCGTGCCATTGCCTGATTTATGTAGGTAGTATTTCCTTGGGCATCAATCACCCAGATTCCTTCCTCTGCGAGTTCCACAATTTGGGCATATCGCGTCTCGGTTTCCCGAATCTGACATTCTAACTTCTGGTTGAGACGTTTAATCTCATTCTCAGCCTGCTGACGTTCGGTAATATCGGTGAGAAAAACAATCACAAATGTGCCATTTTGGGTTTGAATCGTACTCAGCCCAACTTCAATGGGAAACTCACTCCCATCCCGATGTTTGGCATATAAATCATTAGATTTGCCCATAGATCGTTTACTCGGATGGGCGAGATAATTATCCCGATGTTCACGATGGATGAAGTGATAGCGTTGAGGCATTACATATTCAATTTTTCGCCCAAATACCTCGGTGCGATTATAGCCAAATAACTCTTCTGCTTTGGCATTAAAGACAATCATTTCTCCCTGGGCGTTGGTGACAATGATTGCTTCAGAAGCGGATTCTAAGAACGCCCGGAACTTAGCCTCACTCTCCCGCAGGGCTGCTTCTGTCTCTTTGCGATCGCTAATATCTTCCACAACCGCTAGGGCATAGTTTTGATCCTTTTCTGAATCCCGCACCCGCGAGATGGAAATATAAACCCATCGCCAGTTGCCATCTTTACGGATATAGCGTTTTTCTAGAGAATAGTTATAAGTTTCCCCCGCCATCAACTGCTGTAAATATTCACTATTTTGTTCCCGATCATCAGGGTGAGTAATATCTTGCACCAGCCGCCCCACTAATTCCGATTCAGGATAGCCAGTAATGTCACAATAACGTTGATTCACCCGCAAGAGTTCTCCCGAAGGCTTAGCGACAGCAATCCCGACAGAGGCTTGTTCAAAGATAGCGCGGAACCGTTCTTCACTATCCTGTAATGCCCGTTCAGCCTGTTTTCTTTCCGTAATATCATGAATAATCGAAACCAGAAAAATCCGTCCTTGGATTTCAATCGGACTGGAATACACTTCCACCTCGCGCATCTCTCCCGACGCCAGACAGTGAGGAAAGACAAAATAGGTGCGTTCTTCTAATTTTGCCCGTCTCATTTCCGCCTTAACTTGAGTCGGTAGTAGACAATTTAGATCCGTAATCTTCTTGGTGAGCAGTTGCGATCGCGCATAGCCATAAAAATCTACCGCCGCCCAGTTTGCATCAGTAATTGCACCGGTTTCGGCATCGATTAAGAGTTTAATTGCCTTACTATTCTCAAACATGGCACGAAAACGGGCTTCACTCTCTCGCAGGGCGGCTTCGGCTTTTTGTCGTTGCCATGCATTGGTTAAAATTTCACCGACGATTCTCAGCAGATGAATACTGCTATCCGACCAAATTTTTTCCTGGCGAAATGAATCAAATCCTACCCAACCCATGATCATCCCTTGATAGATTAGGGGAACCGCGATATGAGACCATCGATGAGAGGCTTGCCAATAGTGGCGATCTAGGGTAGCTTGATCAGGTAGATGATTAATACTGGGAATATAAACCACCTCACCCCGTTGCAGTTGAGCAAATTCCCAAGGAAAGGTTGAGATAGAAACCTCTTGGCAGGCATGAATTTGGCGATTGATTCCGGGTGTCACCCATTCATGGGTCATCTTTACCGTCTGCCCATCCTGACTCATCTGAAAAATATAACTGGTATCCACTTGAGTGAACGCGCCAATTTCGGCTAAAGCCTGGGTGATTTCGGCTTGAATATCGGCAGATGCCAGATTAATGAAGCGAGTGGAAATAGTGGCAACGAGTTGATCAAAGTCTAATTGATATTGTAATGCCGCTTCTGCCGCTTTGCGATCGCTAATATCGGTGTGTGAACCTACCATCCGCACCACTGTACCCGACTCATCCCACAGGGCTTGTCCGCGATCAAGAATCCATTTATAAGAGCCATCTTTACACAAGAGGCGATGCTCACTACTATAATAAGAAGTCTTCTGATCAAAATGGTCTTGAATCACCCCCATCACCCACTCTAGGTTATTAGGATGGACTCGTTTCGACCATTCATCCAAATGATTGGCAATTTCATCATCCTCATAGCCCAACATTTCTTTCCAACGGGGCGATAAGAACACTTCATTCGTTTTCACATTCCAATCCCAGATGCCATCATTATTCCCCCGCAGGGCTAAATGCCAACGTTCCTCACTAATACGCAAGGCTTCCTCAGCTTGTTTGCGAGCAGTAATATCAGAAGCAATGCCATCAAGTCGCAGGGGATAGCCATCCTCATCGTAAGTCACCCGCCCCCGATCATAAAACCAGCGAATTTCTCCATCGGGTCGCTGAATCCGATATTCTAGGCTGTATGTACCCTGTGCCAATAACTGTTGACGAAAGGTACTGACTTGGGCATAATCATCAGGATGAACCACCTCTAGCCACAGGTTGGGATGATCAAAAAAGTCTTGCACCGGGCATCCATAAACCCTTTCCGTCGCTGGATTCAGGTACAGCACCTTATGGGTAGTCGCACAGACTGACCAAACTACATCATCAAGGGCATTGAGAATACTATCTAAGCGTTGTTTATTTTGGCGCAATGCCACTTGCGTCCGCAATGCCGAGATACCATAAGCTAAGTCATTTGCCAATTCTGTCAGTAATTTTACTTCAGCTTGATTAAAAGCATTGGCTTCACTGGCATAGATATTCAACGCCCCCAGACAGGTTCCTTCTACAATTAAGGGTAAGGCAATAGATGCGGCGTAACCTTGTTTTATTGCCCCATCTCGCCAAAGCTGATAACTTGGATCAGTGAGAATATTTTGGATAATTCTGGGTTCTTGGGTGCGAATCGCTGTCCCTGTGGGTCCGGTACCTCGTTGATTATCCCCCCAACTAATCTGTAAGGTTTCAATATAGTTATCCTCATACCCAGCTTGGGCAACTGGATGCACGGTTTTGGCATCATCGGTTTGAGCAAAACCAATCCACACACAACGATAGCCACCAAATTCCACAATAATTTGACAGATATTGTGCAGCAGGGTGGTTTCATCGGTAGCCAAGACTAAAGCTTGGTTACATTCACTCAGGGTTCGCAGGGCGCGATTGGCGCTATAGAGTTCTTGTTCGGAACGCTTACGCTCTGTGATATCCTGAGTCACAACCATACCTGCGATGATTTCACAGGTCTGGTTTTTTACGGGTAGGGCATGAACTGAGAAAATACGATTATGAAAGGGAATCTCACGGGTAACAGTTTCGCCCGCTAAGACTTGGCGATAGATGGGTTCTAGCTGGGTAGAGGTTTGGGGGGGAAAGCATTCCCAAATCGTTTTCCCTTCTAATTGGGTTTTGGATAAACTGACACGGGCTAAACCCCTCCCATCTGCTAATAGATAGCGTAATTCATGATTAAATAGAAGTACCGCCCCATTGGGGAAATTTTCAACGACTGCCCGATAGCGGGCTTCACTCTCCCGCCAACGGCGATCGCTCTTTTGTAAATGTTGTTCCAAACGGTAGGATAGGTAGGCGGCGATACTGGAACCACCGATACCGATAACAGCGACAACTGCCAAGACAAAGCCAGTAAACTGTCGCTGTTGTTCTAATTGTTGGTTGAGTTGAGTCTGTTGTTGTTGTTCGATTGCCAGAAACTGCTGGATTTCATCGGTAACCTGATCCATGACTTGCTTCCCCTCTAGCAGTTGAGCCATAAATTCTGGGGATTCTATGGCGGTTTCAGGTTGGGAATTCACGAGTCGGAGATTGCGTTGGAGTAAGGTGACTCTAGTGGTGGCTAATTCGCGAATCCGTTGCAGGCGATGGGTTTGGGAATGTTCCTGGGCGACGAGTTGACGCAATTGATCCAGAGTGACGGGAATTTGTGCGATCGCGGATTCATAGCGAGTGAGAAAGTCTTGACGGCGGGTAATTTCATACCCTCGCACGGCGGTGTCGGCTTCGAGTAAATCGGAGTGTAAGCGTTGAGTTTCCAGACGCACCTGTTGAGTCTGTCGCAATCGAGTTTCGGCTTGGGCGGTTTGGAATTGCAACCAGCTAAATGTGGCGAGTGAGGTGACTAGACAGGTGACGGGAATTGCCAGGATTAACTGGCGTTTTTGTTGACGGGAAATTGTGATCCGGCGAAATTGTCGAGGTTGGGCGGGGTTGCTATCCATGCTAGGTGCTGCATCCGAAAGCTGATTCAACTCATCTCTAGCATAGAAGTTTTGATTGTGTAGGGGCGGGTTTCACGATTATCGTTTCGGTTGCATCCAGATGTAACTAAACCCGCCCCGACTGAGGGGTTTGGTAACAGGGGTTTGGTAACAGGGGTTTGGTAACAGGGGTTTGGTAACAGGGGTTTGGTAACAGGGGTTTGGTAACAGGGGTT
>NZ_JBKHUP010000086.1:0-36356 GCF_046565525.1 Coleofasciculus sp.
AGGAAAACTGCAAAGCATCAACTGGAAGTATTTCGAGCCAATCTGGAAAGCTGACGGTTACACTTATGTCCACAAAGGAAAGAAATGTCCATTGATGCGAGCGATTAGAGGAATACCGATCGGCGGCTGTGTTGAAAACGCCACCCCTTTTAGTGGTTGAAGTCGTTAGTCCCGGATCTAAAAAAATCGATTATGAACAGAAATTGGCGGAGTACAAGGCGATAAAAATCCCCGAATATTGGATTGTAGACTTACGCAACTCTCAGGTTTGTGTGCTGTTATTGACAGAGACAGGATATGAAGCAACCGTCTTTACAGGAAATCAGCGGATTATCTCTCCGACATTTTCCGAACTAGCAGTAACAGCTTCTCAGCTATTGTCAGCTTGAGGCTCAAAACCAACTTCCCACTAAGACATAGGCAGCCCAGAAGAGGGGGGCTTGGTAGTTGGCGTCTTGCAACATCGCCTGCTGCGCTCGTCGTAAGGCTTCGGCGCGAGAAACCCCCGGTTGTCCTAAGTGTTGGTAGAAGGCTTCTGTGAAGGTAACACTGGATTGATCATCCAAACTCCAGAGAGACGCGATCGCACTCTGTGTTCCTGCCTGAATCGCGGCTCCGGCAATTCCCAGTACGGCTCGATTGCTGCCTGTGGCGGTGCGGCAGGCACTGAGCAGGAGGAGTTCAATCCCTTGGGTTGTGGTGGACTGTTGGCGGCGAAATAATTGGCTAAATTGGTCTAAGGGGATCTTCCCGTCAGCCGCGAGAATAAAGGTGTCTTCTGGCTTATCGCCAAATTGACCGTGAGTGGCTAGGTGTACGATGTCGAAAGTAGAGCGCTCCAGGCGTTCCTCTAATGCGGTTTTGGTGAAATTTTTGTCCCGGATGAAGGCAATGGGAATGCCTGCGGCTTTTATTTTGTCTAACTCGCGATTGGCATTGTCTAAGGTGGCGAAGTTACCCACCTGTGGCGGCGGTTCAGTGAGACTGACAGCTAGCACATCCATCTGGTTTCGCTCTAGCCGATGGGAATCGCGCACTTCTAGCCCCAAAACTAGGGCAGTAGCATAGGTTTGAACCAGATAGGTTTCCCCGTCGTAAAGCGCTGCCATGGGAATATTTCGCAGGGGTTCATCCAGGACAAAAATTAGGGTTTTGATCCCGTGGCGTTCCAGGTAGGGGCGTGCTGGTTTGATTAACCAGTTGTAGAGGGTTTGCCCATTCTCCTTGTCGAAGTAAGCGAAAGGTTCTTGGAGATCACGGCGGAATAGTTTTACGGTGGCTTCCACATTTTGGCGGGATACGTCAGTGGAGCGATAATGAACCAGAGGAGTTTTTTTGCCCGGTAACTTGAGGATGACTTCGATCCGGTCTTTGAGTACAATCGGGTAAATAATGGCAGCCGTTGGGTCTTTTTCATCGACCACTTGGTCAACTTGTACCGTTGAATCCAAACAGGCGGATTGAAAGAAGTTTTCTAGTTCCGCTACCTGAAGTGCCTCGATCACCTCACGGGCTTGTTTCAGGTTCTTTTGTCTGGGTTTGCTGGTGCCTTGAGGGGATAGGAGCAAGTCTACGAGTTCCCGATAAACAGGTTCAACTTCGTCTCGGAACGTAAATTTGATATCGGGGTTGGCGGCAACTAAGTCTCCTCTCAGGAGTTTCAGGGTTTTATAGGCGCTAGTGTAGGCGTTGGTGGCGGCTTGGGGTTTATTCTGTGCTTTTAAAAGTCGTCCCAGTTGCCACTGCCACTGATAGGCGACTTCTGGGGGAATTTTGGCTTGTGCCAAGGCTTGTCGGGTAAGGCGTTCAGCGTCCTGCCATTGTTGGGCTTTTTCGTAGAGGCGTCCTAGGTAGCCGAGGGCATAGGATTCGGCTACGGTGTCTTTGAGGTGTTGCGCCTGCTGTTGGGCGTGGGCGAGAATCTGGGCGATTTCTGGGGCAGATAGGCTGGGGTTCAGTTGGCTTTGATGGTGGGTGAGGGTTTGGGCAAAGTGGATTTGGGCATAGATGGCGGGGCGAGTGGTGGGTAGGTGTTGGGCGAGTTCCTGGAGTTGGGGGATTAAGGTAGTGGCGGGTTGCCTTTGGTTTGTTACCAGGAGTAGGTCGAGTTGATTGACAGATGCCTCAAATTGTGCATTGGGATAAATGGCGCTGGCAGCGGCTTGTTGATAGTAGTCGATGGCTAGTTTATCCTGCCCTTGGGAACGAGCGGTGTTGCCTAAGCCGAGTAAGGCGGCGCTGATGTCGGCGGGGGAGTTGAGGGTGCGGGCGATATCCAGACTTTTCTGGAGTGTTTTCTTGGCTTGTTCGGGGCTACCGAGGGAGCGGAGTAGGTTACCTAAATTGGCGTAAGCGGCGGCTTTGAGGGGATTGTCGGGTTGGGTTGGTAAGGTGGTTTGTGCGAGTTGCTCTAGGGTATGGCGGGCGCGACGGTATAGCCCTAAGGCTCGCAGGGCGAGGGCTTGGTTAATTTGGCTGCGAATGATGCCCGGTTCGTCGGGGATTTGGGTGTAGAGTTGGCTGGCGTGCTGCCAGGTTTTCAGGGCGGCTTCGGCTTGTCCTTGAGCGAGTTGCAGGGTGCCTTGGGTGTTGAGGGTTTGTGCCTGCACCCGGAGACGTTCTGGGGTGTTGGGGGGGATGGTGTCTAGGAGGGCGAAGCTTTGAGCCATGGCGTGATTGGCTTGGTTCCATTGTGCCAATTCCTGATGAGCGAGTGCCAGGTTACTGAATGTCATTGCCTGGTTGAGGGGTTCTCCTTGAGTCTGGTAGGCATCAGCAGCTTGTTGCCAAGCGTCTAGGGCGGCGGCAAATTGTCCGGCTTGATAGTGGGTTTTGCCTTGTTGGAAGAGGTTGAGGGCGTTGTTGGAGGTAGGGAAGGGGGAAGAATTCAAAGCCTCTCTCCTTGTAGGAGAGAGGTTTGGAGAGAGGTTTTCCAGATCCCGTGAGGAAAGGGAACGAGGGAGGTTGGGGGGAATAAGGGAGGCTGGGGGAGAGGTTACATGAGTCTTATTTGATGTCAGGTTGTCTGTCTGGGGGACAATGGCGGTAGCGGGCGTCCAGTCTAGGTAGAGTTTCAGCAGGGTGAGGCTGAGACCAATGCCAACGTAGCATAGGAGTTTGTGCAGTTTTGGGCGGCGGGTTGGTTGGGATTTGGACATTAGCGCCCTCCCTGACAGGATACTTGAGGTTGCCATGCTCCCTGGAAATTGGCGGTTGGTACATTGGCGACGAGGGTAACGTTACCCTGTTCGTCAATAATCCAGCCTTGGGCTTCTACGATGGGTTTGGGGGAAGCAGGGGGAGTTGCGGTTGGGGTTGGCTGGGTGGCGGTGCTGTTGACGGGTGTGCCTAAGTCAGCTAGCGGTTGTTCTGGGGTGAGGATATCGGTGGGGCTAGGGGGGAGTCCGTCGCGTCCAGTTACGGTAAATTCATTATTTCCGCTTTGGCTGGGGGAGCAGGTTTGGTCGAGTTGAGGGGCGGCGGTGTCGGTGGGAAGTTCGATTAGTCCTTGGCTGGGGTCAATCACCAGGGAATTGATGGTGATTTGACCTGGGGCACCAAACTCGGAACTGGCATCTATATCATTCGTGCGGTTACCAGGATTAGCTTTTCGTTTTTCGATGCCGTAGATACCAAGGGGGGCAGTAATGGTGATGTTGCCGCCAGTACCCTGGTTGGCTTTAGCAATGATATCGCTGCCGTTGCTGTTGGATGGTAGGGCAAAGAGAATGCCAGTGTTGGCGGTTAGGTTAATTTTGACGTTACCGCCATTGGCATCGTCAAAGGCTTCGGCAGAGATGAGGCTTTCGTTATCTAGGCGCAACCAATCTGTGAGATTCAGGGTGATGTTGGCGCCTTGTCCATTGCCTCTGGTTTTTGCTGTGATTTCTCCATTGTTTAGGGAGAGAGTCTCGGCGTTAATCGTGACATCGCCAGCGTTACCTCCATCTCCAGTTGCCTGTGCTGATATGTTGCTGTTATTGAGGGTAACTGAAGTAGCAGGATTTTCCTCGTCGTTGATGCTGACACTACCGGCTTGACCCGTCTGAGTGGAGGCGGATATCTCACTGTCATTGCTAAGGGATAGACTTGTCAAACCTTGTAAGGTGACGTCTCCGCGCTCATTTCCTGAGACATTACTAGCTGAGATTTCGGCACCATTGTCTAAACTTAGTCGAGAGGTGTTGAAAGTGACACCGCCAGCGTTACCTCCATCCCCAGTTGCCTGGGCTAGCACCCCTCCTTGCTCTGTTCCCTCAAATTTAAAAGTGCCGTCGAGGGTGACTTCATCAGCAGTAATTTCGACATTGCCTGCCTTTCCTGTATTGGTAGATGAGGAAATGCGGCTGTTATTCACTTGTAGGGTATTTAGTTCTCGGAGGAAGATATTGGCAGGAATGGCTTCGCCTCCAGCATCAGTTTCGGCTGTGATTTGTCCGCCGCTATTGAGGGTAACACCACTAGCAGTGATATCGACATTACCGGCTGTGCCGGAACCATTTTTACTACTAGCGGCAACTTGCGCTTCTTGCTCGATAGATAACTGTTGAGTATTAATCCTGACACCGCCTGCGTTACCACTCTTGGTTGCTTCTGCGGCTAAGCGACTATTACCACTCAATGCGACAGTGCCTCCTGAAGCTTCGACTGACACATTGCCTCCAGTACCACTTTCAGTGGAAGCGGATATCTCACTGCCGTTGCGTAATTGTAGAGATGATAAATTCTGTAGTTGAATATCGCCGCCACTACCTGCTTGTGTGGTTGCTGCTAACTTGGCTTGGTTATCCAAAAGCACGGAAGGAGCATTAACTGTGAGGTTTCCTGCGCTTCCCTCTCCCATGCTGCTGACGGTGGCGCTAGAACTATCTCGAAGTGTTAGTTGATTCGCTGTAATTTCTAGGTTTCCAGCTTGACCTCCCTGTGTGGCTTCTGATTCTAGGTGGCTATTGCCAGTGAGGGTGACTGTACCTCCTGAAGCTTGGACTGAAACATTCCCTGCTTCACCACTCCCTGTGGAAGCCGATATCTGACTGCGATCGCGTAATTGTAGAGATGATAAATTCTGTAGTTCAATATTGCCGCCACTACCTTTGTCTGTAGTCGCTGCTAACCTGGCTTGGTTATCCAAAAGCACGGAAGGGGCATTAACTGTGAGGTTTCCTGCGCTTCCCTCTCCCGTGCTGCTGACGGTGGCGCTAGAACTATCTCGAAGTGTCAGTTGATTCGCTTTAATTTCTAAGTTCCCAGCTTGACCTTCCTGTGTGGCTTCAGCCGACAACTGCCCATTACCACTCAAGGTAACGGAGTTGGAGGCGTTAACTGTTAAGTTTCCTCCCGTACCGTTACCAGAGGTAGAGGTAGTTACGTGTGTGCCATTAATCACTAAAGTAGGGGTTTCAATTGTAACTGTTCCGGCTTTACCGCTGTCAGAAGTTGTGGCTGACAGACTGCCATTACCCCTCAATGTAACGGACTGAGGAGCTGTGACTCGGATGTTGCCACCCTGACCACTGTTAGCAGTAGAGGCTGATATCTGCGCTCCATCCTGGAAAACAACAGACAACGTTTGTCCATTATTGTAAGGTTGGAGGATTAGGTTTCCGGCGTGTCCGCTACTGCTGGTTTTGGCAGACAAAGCACTCTCAGAATCAAGCGATATCTCTGGTGCAGAGACACTGATACTTCCTGCCTGCCCTCCGCTGCTGGTGTTACTGATAATTTGGCTATCGTCGAACGTGACGAGACCGGGGCTTTCTATTGTTACACTACCGGCTGAGTCGCTGCCTTTGGTGTCACTTAAAATCTGGCTGTTGTTAAATGTGAGGTTTCCTAAGCTGGTGAGAATGACATCTCCTGATTGACCTGTCCTACCAACATCTAATTGAACTTGCTTCGCAACACTTAAGGTAATTGTGCCGCCGATAAATTGTGGCATCAGCCCAAGAGCCTGCGTCAACGGCTTGCTTGTCACAATGTTGGTATTTGTAAACGATAAATCTCCAGAACCTGTTACCTGAACTGCCCCAGCTCGTGAAGAAGAAGAGGTCGTTAGTATATCTAAAACGCTTACATTGTTTTTAGCTTCTAGAATCACATTTCCACCATCGCCAGCAGTTCCCTGATCAGAAACAGAAAAGGATTTAAAGATTGGAGAGCGAGGGACTAAAGAGTCTAATGGTTCAAAGGGAATTCCTACAATATCGCCATCTTTAGCAGTGAGGGAAATCACTCCTCCATTCCCACTATTGCTGGAGCTTGAATATGAGTACGAGTCTAAATCGCCCTTAATTGTGATGTTTCTGCCAGAAAGTGCGATTGCTCCCCCATTTTTAGAAGAGGAGGAAAGGGAGGCGGAATTGGAGAAGAGATTACCTGTTGTTATGTTGTCGCCTGCATTCATGGTGATAGCTCCTCCATCTCCAGAGTCGGAGGAGGAGCTGAGAAGACCTGCTGTTAGGATGTTGCCGCCATCTGTAGTTAGGTAGATCTCTCCTCCATCTCCAGATAAGGAATTGGAGAAGAGATTACCTGTTGTTATGTTGTCGCCTGCACCCAGGGAGATTGCTCCCCCATTTCCAGATTCGGAGTTGGAAGTGATGAAAAAACTTTCTGTTGTTATGTTGTTGCCTGCACTCAGGGAAATTGCTCCTCCATTTCCAGATAAGGAATTGGAAGTGATCAAAAAACTTTCTGTTGTTATATTGTTGCCTGCACTCAGGGAGATTGCTCCTCCATTTCCAGAAAAGGAGTTGGAGAAGAGATTACCTGTTGTGATGGAGTTGCCTGTACTCAGGGATATCGCTCCTCCATCCCCAGCGTAAGAAGAAGATTTTAACGTCCCTGCACTTATTTTCCCAGCAGTGCTATCAAGGGTGATGCTACCTCCACTACCTGAACCATTGCCGGAGGCAGAGGAGTCCAGTTCCCCAGTCGTAATATTGTTTTGGGCAGTGAGGGCGATTGCTCCCCCATTTCCAGAGTTAGAGAAAGATCTTAAAGTCCCTGCGCTTGTGTTAATCTGCCCAGCAGTGCTATCAAGGGTGATGTTACCCCCACTGCCAGAGCCGTTGGAGGAAGAGTTCAGGTCGGCAGTCGTAATGTCGTTTTGGGCAGTGAGGGAGATCGCTCCCCCATTTCCAGCAGAGCCTAGATTTTGATAGGCGGAGTGGGATTTGAGTTCACCTGTAAGCTTGATGTAACTGCCTGCCGTCAGAGAGATCGCTCCCCCATTTCCAGAGTAGTCGGAGTGGGATTTGAGTTCACCTGTAAGCTTGATGTAACTGCCTGCCTCCAGAGTGATCTGTCCTCCATTTCCATCCAAGGTGGCGGACTCAAATTTGCCTGTTTCGATGTAGTCGTCTGCAGTCAGAGAAATTGCTCCTGCATTTCCCATGAAGGAAGACGACCAAAGATCGTCTGTTTTAATGTAGCCGCCTGCCGTCAGAGAGATCGCTCCCCCATCTCCACGGCGTCTGGAGGCGGAGATGAGAGTACCGGTAGTGATGCTACCTCCCGCTGCCAAGTCAATCGTTCCCCCATTTACTTTACTGTCGGAGTTGGAGGACGAGAAAGAGTACAAATTGCTAGTAGTAATACTGCCGGAGGCAGCGCTGATGCTAATCGCCCCCCCGTTTCTTTCTGAAGGGTACGAAGTTAAAGGATCTGTTTCCTGTCCATTAGTGCTAATTAATCCGGTCATCACATCCCCCGATGCTGCCGACAAGGACACTATCCCCCCAACCCCATTAAATGGTTGTACGATAACATTTCCACCGATGGTAATTCCCTCTTCTGGCACAGATCCAGTACCATAACTAGGCACATCGCCTGAATTAACACCCCCATAAGCCAAATTATTCTGCCCCGATCGCATAATTAACGCTGAACCCGAACTCAATGTTGCAGTATCCAGCCCAGCCGGCAACGTACTCGTATCTGGCCCAGTAATATTGATATTGCCGCCGAACCAAATATTACCCGTTGCTTCCACCAACAGCGATGTTCCCGTATAATTAGCCGCCACATCCACATCACCATTGGCACTAATAATTGGGTCATATAAGCTTAAAAAATTTGCCAATCCCCCCGATACACTCTTAATCGAAAAACCGCCCCCACTACTAAAGCGAGCATCCCCGAAAATAATCCCATCACTGATTAAACTCAGATTGCCCCCACTGACAAACGGTATCTGCGTTGGATGAAGAAGCGCTAAGATATTGATACCTTGATTCCCCTGAATCGTGAGATTTCCACCAGCTTGCGCCAGAAACGGATTTGTCACACTATCTCGAATCTCTACCGTATCCGTTGCCAACAGGGTTAAATCCCTCCCCGCTTCTAGCTGACCCGACAACGTGAGACGATTCCCGACTAAAGTAAGATCTTGCCCTACCCCTAAATTTCCCTGATTAATAATCTCGGCTTGAGGCTGACTCGCCCCATACTGCAACCCCGGAGTAACATTAATCGTCAACAACGGCGGCGCTTCTGGATTCGTCGCACTAAAACTACTCCCATCCGAGAAATTAAACCCATTTCCCGTAGAAGCCACAAACGAACCCGCCACATCCAGCCGCGCATTCGGTCCAAACACAATCCCATTCGGATTCACTAAAAATAAATTCGCATTCCCCAACACCCCCAAAGTCCCCAAAATATTCGAGCCATTCCCCCCCGTCACCCGACTCAGGATATTCTCAATCCCCCCAGGATTGCCAAAATAAACCTGTTGTCCGTCTAATACATTAAACTCACTAAAGCTGTGGAACAAATTGACCCCTCGCGCTGCTCCACCCTCAATCCGATCAATCTCTACACCTTCGATAAAGCGAGACCCTTCAATCCCCAAGGTAGCATCCGGGATAATCTGAGCCGACACTGGGTTCAATAAGATATCAACACCCAGTTTAACCACTAACCCACTGACCAGACAAAACCGCATACTCATCGTAGTTAAACTCATCAGAGCCATAAATTGATTGATTCATTAGTAGCCGTATGTAGCGATAGAACTGGAGAATGAAGCAATTGAGGCATTTCTGCTTCAACCCAATATGGCACTCCTGATAAGCCTGAACTTGTCTACGTTAACGCCGTGAATGTCTCTAAACCATCAGACTATAAACATCTAACAGCGATTCATGCACCCGTTGTTCTTAATTGTTCCTTCTCGCTGTCCCCAAGCAGCTAACTTGGGTTTGAAGTTTTCCTCGCTTTCAACTTATTATAATCATCCTTTTCCAGATATAGGGATATTCCCGATTTCCATGGGTAGAGACGCGCCATGCCGCCTCTCTACATCAATGATCTGTCTAACCGCCAAGGCGGTTGCTATACCCTGGCACCATGACGCCGTAACCGGGAACCATACTGGGGCGCAAGCCTTGCATACTGGAGCGCACGTCGGTGCGCCCCTACGGTGATCACCGTTCATTGATCTAATACCTCTAGTACCGCCTTGGGTGATAACTTATCCTTAAACCAAATAATTTGGGCAGGCACACGTTCCAGCTTAACCCCAGCTTTATCCAAATTAAGTCGCTCAGAAATTGCCAAAATTAAATTATCACAAGCCGCCCGCCGGACTTGAGAAAATTTCTTTTGCAGATAGTCGGGACGCCAGAAGCCAACAATTTCTAATAACATATCTCGCCCATCGGGATGCACCAACCGAAAATCCGGAATCATCACACTCCCCGGAATCGGAACCAAATCTACTTCTCGTTCCAGAATCCACTCTGTTTTCAGCGAGTCCCAACGGTTGGCAAAGGAAGCTTCAATCATACTATCGTAAGGCTTACCCGGGGGATAATGAGTCACCAACCCACATTTATCATTGAGGCAAAATCGTCCAGTTTTCCACGTTCCGGTGTAGGGATCACGCATTTGTAACGTGGCTTTGAGACTCCAGCGGGTAACATGAAGCAGGGCAGGAATTAGTTTCGCGATCGCAAGTCCATACCGGGTACTGGCTTTAAATAAACTGGCAGGTCCGTCAATGGTAATGGTAAACCCGTGATCCGCATCGCCTTCGATATAAGTCATTAAGCCAAATAACTTTAAGTAACGAAACAGTAATTTATACTCTCCTGGTACATTACGATGAGCATTGAGAATCATCTCAGAGGCTTTGTAGAAAATACCTTGAACTTGAGATAAGTTGTAACGGTGCAGCAGGGCTTCCGGAGCTGGATCATCAAACTGGGTGAGAATCCGATTTTCTGGCAAATCCGCATAAAGCCCCGTCCGAATTTGCGAAGGTAGCACTTCTTGATGTAATTCTTGAGTAAGCCTACTACTCAGGGTTTCTAGGGTAGCTTCCGTCGCGGCGCGACAGGGGAGGGATTGGGCTGATAGGGTAAAAACTCGTTGTCGCAGTTCTTTCGGTTCAAGGGGGCTAACGATTTCAAAGGTGCTGAAGTTATTTTTTAGCAGATGCGCCAGTCCCCGTTTGAGGCGATAATCAGGACTATCCCCTTCTAATTCAGAAAGCTGGCGATCCAGTTGACCTTGAGTATGACCAACCGCCTCCTGAAAACAGGTGATTAAAGCCGTGGCAATATCACAGGTTCCTTTGTTAATCGGCAACCGCTTGGGAATGATCTCTTCCCCATTTTGTCGATAAATTAGCAGTGGTGTGGGTAACATGAACTATTTTGTCTTAGTCATTGGTCATTAGTCATTAGTCATTGGTCATTAGTCATTAGTAACCACTTAACTATCCGTTACACAATTTCAAGATTAAACTATGGGTACAACATTATCGATGAGGCAGAAACCTGCCCATACTATCTACAGAGTGCTAGAGTGCAGACCTGATAGCTATAGAGATTGGTTAAATCAAGGACATGGATTACGAGATGAGGGGCGCTATGAAGATGCCCTGACCAGCTATAATCGGGCTTTGGACTACAAGCCCCATGATTTTTGGGCGCTGTACTGGCGAGCCGATGTTTTAGATGCGTTGGGATACTACTCGCAAGCGTTAAGTAGTTATGACCAAGCTTTAGCCCAAAAACCCACCGATTACTGGAGTTGGTGTCAACGCGCCCAGGTATTGCGGGAGTTACAACGCTACGAAGACGCGATCGCAAGTTATGATCAAGCCCTGGATACTCGACCAGATGACTATTGGGCTTGGTACAATCGGGGACGGGTCGCCCTAGAAGATTTAGATTGGTATAAGGAAGCGATTACCTCCTTTGAGGAAGCCCTAAAGATTCGACCGACAGATTACTGGAGTTGGTATCGCTTAGGTGACGCCCTGCGACATTTGGCACGCTATGGAGAGGCAATTGCCAGTTACGAAAAAGCCTTAGAAACCCAACCCGATGATTATTGGGCGTGGTATCGACGGGGAGATTCCCTGCGACGTTGGGGACGCCCAGAAGAGGCCCTGGCTAGCTATGATCAGGCGTTGGAGATCAAACCCACTGACCCCTGGAGTTGGTATCAGCGAGGTGAACTGCTGCGGAAACTGGGTCGATATACTGAAGCCGTGGCGAGTTATGACCAAGTATTAGCCTCTGATCCAGAGGACGAATACGCCTGGTACAACCAAGCCTGTTGCTATGCCGTACTGGGAAATCCGGAGGGTGCGATCGCGAGTTTACAAGCAGCGATCCGCCTTAACCCCAGTGAATATCTCACCTTAGCCAAAACTGACTCAGATTTTGATAATCTACGGGGAAATGAATCCTTTGAAGCCTTGCTCAAGGGTACAGGAACAAATAAGGGATGAGTCAACCTTAAGACTTTTCTATTCTGGGCAAGAAAGACTTCCCAAGCCAATTTTTTATGATAGTCTAGTGTAGTCTAGTCCTTCTATGTGCCCAGCGATCTCTCACGCTTGGGTTTCCTCAACTCTGGAAGGCTATGCATATCTACATACATCCCCTATAGGGGCGGGTTTAGTACAGTTATCGGTGTTTAGTACAGTTATCGGTTTTTTCCAAAACGTTATCGGTAAAACCCGCCCCTACAGACCTAACTGGAAATGTAGAGACGTAGCATGCTACGTCTCTAAACGATGGATAATGGGTTTGCTTCAATTGACACCAAGGACTGTTATGCACCCTTACCCGTTCAAGTTCTTGTCCACAACAACCCTAAAGTAAAGGTTGTTGCGGCAAAAACTGGGAACAGTTACTCAAAAACAGGTGCAGCTTCCTTCACTTCACGCGGCGCATTAGGAAACTTCTTGAAGTTTTCGACAAATCGTTTCGCCAAGTCCTTCGCTTGTTTCTCGTAGGCTTGGGGATCACTCCAGGTATTTTGCGGATCGAGAATGCTGCTGTCAACCCCAGGAACTGTTTTTGGCACTAAGATTTTAAAGATGGGATGGTGATAGAATTTCACCTGTTCCAACTCCCCACTTAACGCTGCAGCAACCATGGCGCGACTGTCTTGAATCCGGATGCGTGTGCCAACTCCATAAGGTCCACCCGTCCATCCTGTATTAACTAAATAGACATTGGCATCGTATTTAACAAGTCGCTCAAATAACATCTCTCCGTAAAGTGTTGGCGACAGGGGAAGGAATGGTTGACCGAAACAAGCAGAAAATGTGGCTTGGGGTTCAGTAATTCCCCGTTCTGTACCCGCTAGTTTGCTGGTGTAACCTGACATGAAGTGGAAAATTGCCTGACTGTTGGTCAGCTTGGCAATTGGTGGTAATACGCCAAAGGCATCTGCGGTGAGGAAAATGACGGTTCCAGGATGACCACCGATACCCGGAATTACACAATTGGGAATATAATCGACCGGATAAGCGACTCGTGTATTTTCAGTGAGGCGACCGTCATCATAATTAGGAATGCGGCTTTCTGGGTCAAGAATCACATTTTCCATCATTGACCCAAAGCGAATAGCTGACCAAATCTGAGGTTCATTCGTCCGCGACAGTCGAATAGTTTTCGCGTAACAGCCTCCTTCAAAGTTGAAGATACCCCGTTCTGACCATCCATGTTCGTCATCCCCAATTAGATGCCGTGTGGGATCTGCCGATAAGGTTGTTTTCCCCGTACCAGAAAGTCCAAAGAATAACGCGGTGTTCCCCTTTTTGTCCATATTTGCGGAACAATGCATGGGCAGAACATCGCGCTTAGTCATCAGATAATTCATGAATGAGAATGCCGATTTTTTGATTTCACCGGCATAGCGCGATCCGCCAATTAAAACCAGCCGTTTTTCAAAGCTGACGACAATAAAGGCTTCACTATGGATACCATTAATCTCTGGGTCTCCCTGTAAACCCGGAATTGCAATGATGGTTAGTTCGGGTTTATGGGTGCTAAGTTCCTCTGGAGTGGGGCGGAGGAACATTTGATGAGCAAACAAATTTTGCGAGGCGAGTTCGTTAATAACTCGTACACCCAGGCGGTATTGCGGATCAACACCGACATATCCATCAAAGATAAACAGATCTCTGCCTTGCAAATAAGCCAACATCTGTTTATAGAGTAAGTCAAATTTTTCCTGTGAGATGGGAACGTTGACTTTATTCCAGTTCACTTCCTCATGCAGCCCCGGCTCATCAACGATGAATTTATCCGCCGGAGAACGTCCGGTGTATTTGCCTGTTTCTACACAAAGAGCGCCATTGGCAGCAAGAACGCCTTCATGCCGTTTTAGGGCTTCTTCGATAAGCTGGGGAACCGGGAGATTGTGATACAGATGACCAAGGTTCCTTAATCCCAGAGATTCTAGTCCATAACTCTCATCATTCATTTGAGTCTTGACTTGGGACAAGGTTTGATAGACGTGATTCAAAGTTTTCAGTTCAGATTCCAATTCGTAAGTATTTTCGTTCATATCAGCACCTTCTACACTCTACAAGGGTGAACTTGCGTTTGCCATAAGAAATATTTCCTAGGTTTATTTGTATCAGAAAAATCGTACTGTATTTTACGAATTCACAATTATTTAAATTAGTTAATATTTTTTTTTGACTTTTTGTAACTAAAAATAAGTGTCATTATTCTTGTTGCTTAAACCATAGATTTTGTCAAGTTTAAACAGTGCAAATATCAACGTTTAATGACAATTCAGCTTGGCTAATTCTCGGTAATATATTATGCTTACAAAAAGTATAATACGCAATGGTCGGAACAAAGCGATGTTCCTCGGTTTATCATGGGTGATAAATTTAGCTCTTCCGTACTTAGAGTAATCACCTATCATATCATAGAGTAAATTTTATAGAAAACAGTAACAAAAACTACAAAAAAAGAGCCGTTCAAGACTTAAAGTTTATCTAATTTGGTAATACAGCAGATTTGGTGGTTGATGAGGTACAGCCTCAAGCAAGATACCCGACAACTCCTACGAAGTCGGGTATCTGTCTGTGTACTTCACTTACTACCAAAAGGGATGTAAGACCTTCACTTTCCGGGGATGAATTACCAGAAAATATGGATGTATCTATATATAAATGATGACTGTTTTGGCAGACACTAAATAATAGACGTTCCGTGGGAACGTCTATACTTCTTGCCTATTGCTAACTTTAACGAAGATGGCTCAATTGGAGACTTCTGCCATTTCAATAACGCGCCCTTCTAAATCTTTAACTAAAAAATTCAGCGGTTTTTGAGTGCGAACCTTATACTTGAGGCGTCGCATTTGTACCCGCATCAACACTTGTTCTAAGCAGTCATGATCAAAGCAGACATGGCGGTGTCGATTTTTATTCCCATAGCTGGCACCGGAAATGACATGGAGTTGGGTATTTTTTCTAAGCTGATACCAAAGTCCCTCAGTTCCTTGTAGTTGAGTTGCACTCGTGGTTCCGGTATTGGTGGATAGATAGAGGGGATCAATCCCGGTTGCGCCTAGGGTTTGCTCATAATTGTAGTAGTAGTGTAGGGGAACTTCTGCGGCTGACAACTCCAGCAAGCCTTCATAAAACTGTCGTGCCACCTCCACATCAGACACCATAATGGTATGTACTTTAGGCGCACTGGTGAGAAACATCCACATCGCCACCGCGTAAGCTGCCAAGAGCATAACCATAATGCCTTGGGTGGAAAAAAGGCTATCGAGTGGCAGAGACGGTAAAAAAGCGCCAAACGGCAGGAGTGGTAGTCGAAAGGCAATAATATCAACTGATAGAATCATTCTGACAAGCGATGTTGAGTTGATTTAACTTTGACGAATCGGTTGTTCTGTTACAGGTTTATGATGAATACCATCCGATGTCCTATAGATGTTACTAGATGTTACTAATTTTAGCTAAGGTAAACGACATCAGCTAATCCTGCGGGACGTAAAACTCACACACTAAGGATGATAGGCGTCAGCAACTCACTGTTAAATCTTCAACCGAAGGGGTAACACCTGCATAAGGGAGGCATCTGCTTGAGAGTGAACACCGTGCATTCACCAATTCTAGCTAGAACGTAAACACTGTGCATATTCCACATTTTTCTGAATCCAACCATCCGCTAGTCAAATCCCTGTTTCACTACAGCGATCGGGAACTGGTAACTCTGTTTCAGCGCTATCCGGAACAGGGAAAGTATTTCACGGCGATTTTCTGCCGCTATAGTCCGATTGTCTATACCTTAATTCGTCATTCCGCGCGATCGCCCGTGCAAGCCGACTACCTCTTTGCCCTCACCTGGCGTCATATTTTCTATGAACTACGGGGAATGGATTTTATCAAAGAGGCGGCGAGTGAGTCTAATACCTTCCAAAGCTGGCTGATTAACATGACAGCCGTCTGCATCAATCAAGCGGATTTACCCCCAGTGGAGTCCATTCACTATACCCTCCAAGCTGCACCACCCCCATTATGGTGTTATCTGGAGGCAGCATTAGAACAGTTACCCCCTCTGATGCGGTTAATTGTGATAATGGCTTTAACCTTTAAGTGGAGTGAAACCCGCATCGCCGCCTATTTACAAGCCGAAGGCGAAGTGATCGCACCCGCTCAAGTCAGAAATCAACTCCAGCAGGGGTATCAGCGATTAGAGGCAAACTTACCCGAGGATATTCGCGAGATTTACTTACAACAAGCGGCGGATAATACTGAGGACAAGTCCGAATCCAATGCTGTACCCGTGTGACATCCTCTGGCGCTGTAATCTTTTTACTGCAATCGCTAGAATTTTGAATAGGGCAAGTTCTGTCCGATTTTAAGCCTGTGGACTGGAAAGAGTGCCGTCACCGCCAGAAAGAAGCAGGAAGCAATCCGGATGATGTCTAACAAGATCCAATATTGTCTAGCTTTGTCCAAGTGTTGTAGAACGGATAGACATTCCCTATCTCGAACAAAAAATCATCAATCCATGAATAGAGGATATCTCTCGGTGAACGTGATGCGTCGCACATCGGTGGCTCTGATTTCTGGGGCGGTACTGATCTTGAGTAACCCGGCTCTAAGTCAAACCGTCTCCAACAACACCGAGGGTTTTGACTTACAAGATCAATTGACGATTCCCTTGAATAGGAGCCTTCAACGGGAAGAAAGAAATGAGGCGGATGTACTTCTGCGGCTAGGAGGAGAGGCAAAGCGTCAAGAAAATTGGCAAAAAGCCATCGCTTATTGGCAACAGGCGCTGGATCTTTATCAGAAAATCGGCGATTTTGAAGGACAAGGCTTAGCTTACAATTATATTGGTCTCACTTATGCTGATTTGGGTCGCTTTTCCCAAGCTGAGGAGTCCCTACGCCGTCGGTTAGGGGTTGCCCGTTTCCTACAAGACTTTCAGGGACAAATTTATGCCTTGAATAACATTGGCACTGTACTGCTGCAATCGAGAAATCTGGAAGCCGCCCAAGTAAGCTTTGCTGAAGCCCTCACGATTGCTCGCACGGTGGGCGATCGCGAAGGGGAAGGACTTAGTTTGAGCAACCTGGGTTTAGTCGCCACTAGTGCGGGTGATTATTTAGAGGCGATTAAGCAGTATAAAGCGGCGATAACCTTGCGGCGGCGATTGGGCGATCCTTTGGGAGAAGCGAATACCCGTAATAATTTAGGGGATGCCTATTTCGCGATCGCCTCCTACAAAGATGCGATTGGCTCCTATCGATATACCTTACAACTGGCACAAGATAGCCGTGATATTCCCAATCAGTTTCGCGCCCTGCGTGGATTGGCGAAATCTTACAGTATCATTGGTCCAGATTTGCTGGCGATTCGATATCTCAATCAACATTTAGCCTTAGCCCAAGAACAGGAAAGCTTAAGCCGAGAGTTGGTTTCACTGCGATTATTTGCCGAATTTTATCTAGCCAGAGGCAATTTATCTAAAACGCGGCAATTTTACGAACAAGCGATCGCCCTCGCCAACGCGATCGGCGAAACTCAGCAAGAAGCCTTATTACGGAATGATTTAGCCCAAATCCTTTATGAAAGAGGGGATTGAACTGCTAGTTTTGCTACTGCCATTCCGCAGGTTTAGCTTTTGGCTTGGGGCTACCAGCTAATTTTAAACTCCCCAGGCCGGATTCGAACCAGCGACCAATCGGTTAACAGCCGACCGCTCTACCACTGAGCTACTGAGGATCATGACTTCAACGCTTGCCACGATTACTAATCTTACCCAGTAAAAGGATAATTTGGCAAGCCCTTTGAGAAAATTTTTTTCAGAGCATCCGCCGTTACACCTTCTGTTTCCCAGCCATACCCGTCATTTCGCTGAAGTAAAAGATGCTGCAACCCCTGTGATTAAAACCTTTTGGGAGATTCTCTCTATCCGTATCCAGGTTGTCGCAAAAGGCACAGGCGTAGATGGCACAGAGGGCAGATGGCAATGCTACGTCTGGGAGCTGGGGAAGCCATAGTACATTTTCCCTGATAGCGGTGCAAGGGTATAAAAGGGTTAAACCCTTTTTCCTTGAACAGGAGCAAATATCAATGCCGCTCAAAGCATTGATAGATAAGGGTTTGGGATTTTTGCAGCCAGCCCTATTTAGATATAAAAGCTGCGGAAGCAGATGGTTCTGTTGTCGTGATTGGAATGTAAGTAGCCCCGATGGCTGCTTTTAACAAGCGAGTGGCTTACAATTTGGCAAAATCCGCGATAACTGTCAAGACTTCACGAGGATGGTTAACTAAAAAGTCAGGGTTATATTTGATTAATGCATCTGAAGAATTAAATCCCCAAGTTACGGCTACCACTTTTATGTTAATTTTCTTTGATGCAGCGATATCTCGTGTTTCATCTCCTATATAAACAAGGAAGTTTGGCTGAAAATGGTTATCATTTATAAGTTTTTTTAATGCGCTTGATTTACCGAAAATTGTCGCTTCTGAATCAATGAAACTAAAAAAAGATTCTAGGGCATGTATTTTTAAGAAGGTTTTAACATTTTTTTCGGTATTTGAGGTTAATATGCCGATAATCTTTCCTTGATTCTTTAACTCCTTTAACAACTCAGGTATTCCATAAACAGGCTTTAAAGATTCAATATCCTTGTGTAATTCTGATTGAATGCGCTTAAGCAAAAAAGGAATTTTGAACAAGGGAAGTCCTGATTGTTGAATAATCTGGCGAGTGCTTAAATTTCTAATCTGTTCAATGTCCGATGGCATCAACGGTTTATATCCAAAGTCGTCTGCTAAACGATTCGCAATCCGGACGATCGCGTTAAAGGTATCCGCCAAAGTGCCATCAAAATCAAAAACAATAACTTTTATACTCATGAGTTTGCTCCGACAATTGACAATGACTAGCGAAATGCCGACAGATGCAGGAAAATTGATATAGATATCCTGCTGAAACGCCAATATCGGAATATCTTAGTTTGTCCAAGATTTTTCCGAATTCCGTAAGTGTAGGATCTATATTGCCGGGGCAGATCAAAAACTTGGCATCACAACTTATGTAAACCAAGTATAATCAGTGGTGCAGGGATAAATACTGGGATAGATAGTCCTATGGCTACACGTAATTGGTAAACAGAATTATTGTATGATAAACGTTAATGGCTGAAAAACTCAAATGTTTCAGACGTTTGCCGAAGTTCTAAATTATATTGCCAGTCATCCAGACAAGTTTAGGGAAGCCCTAGGGCAACATTTGCTATTGGTACTCGTGCCACTGACAATCAGCTTAGTGCTGGGTTTACCGTTAGGGCTGCTGAGTGCGCGATCGCGAACCACCTCAACTGTCTTGATTAATACCGTCAATGGTTTACGAGTCATTCCCAGCTTAGCGATTTTATTCGTTGCCATTCCCTATTTGGGGCTAAGTTTCAAATCGGCGGCGGTAGCGTTGACGCTTTTAGCACTACCACCGATTTTGATCAGCACAGATGTAGCCTTTCGCAATATTGAACCCACCATTATCGAAGCCGCCAAAGGGATGGGGATGTCTCCCAGGCAAATTTTGCAACAAATCGAAATTCCTTTAGTCTTACCGGTAGTCATTGCTGGGATTAAAACCGCGACAGTCGAGGTAATTGGCAGCGCAACTCTAGCTGCTTTTATTGGTGCAGGAGGATTGGGTAGTTTTATTACGTTGGGGTTTGCGCTTTATGATCAAAGTATTCTACTGGTGGGTGCTATTCCTGTGGCAATATTGGCATTAGTTGCGGAGGTGAGTTTGAGTATTATACAACGATTTACATCCTCCTACAGCACGTAAAACAGGTTTTATATTTGTTATAGGGGTCATTTGTCAGTGTCCGCAGTTTCCCAGACTTTCATTCTCCTGCTAAGCACTCGTTTAGACTGAATTTTCCCCAGCCGAAAAATTGAAACTGCCTCACCTTATGGTGAGGCTTTCCACGATTTTTGACGTGCCCTACTTATTTACAATCGCTGAAAGATTGATGTGATGTAGTGGTGGTTTCAACTGAATCTTTTGTCTCTTACCCACATAGGGAACTGATGTAGTTGTTCAGCGTTGCGATGTTCTGCTCATAGGCAGATTCATCACCCACCGCCACTACACTCCGCACAAAAAACTTGAACGGTAGCTCTCGTTCGCCAAAAAAGCTAACAAATCCATCCGGCTCAAGGGTATCTCCGTTTAAACCAATTGCCCAATACAGTTCTTTGTATTCCTTAAGTTCGGCGATTTTATATTCGCTTGCCTCAATCTCCTGGTTGCGTACATCTTCAATGTATTTATTGAGCGTTGCGATATCCTCCTCGTAGGCAGAGGGGTCGCCAATTTCTACCTGCGAACTCCGCACGTAAAACTTAAATGGTAAGTTTCGCTGCTCGAAGAAGCGGAGGAATCCGTCTGGCTCGCTGGTTTCTCCGTTCAAACCAATTCCCCAGTTCCGCTGCTGGTAATTGCGGAGTTCGTCAATAATGTTTTGAGCAGCTTGGAGCTCTTGTTTGGGTACTCCCCGAAATACGATATTGCAGGTGGGAGCGGGAGCAAAAGACTTGAGGAAACTCATGCAGGGGGCAAAGAAATATTCCCCGCCTTTCATGGTTACCCAATGAGTGAAGTCAGCTTCCGTCTGCCCTGACTCGCCCCAGTTAGTTGACCATTGGTATGTCTCTGTGACGGCGACTAAGTTACCATTATTATCCTTTTCTTTCTTTTCAACACCAATGACTACATCTGTACCCACATCTCGCCGGACAAAGTTACGTTCCTTCGCCCATGCCTTCTGCATGAAGTTGAACTGATTCGATAAACTGGCTTGGAAGCACAAAAACAGCAGTCCTGCACCGGTTTCTGGCTCCTCGCTGGGCAGAGGTCCATAGTTAATTCCCCGACGAACAATACGATGCATCTTCTCCTCTTCTAGAGGGACTGGCGTTTCACCACGGGGATTGACCTTGCGAGTGTGGGCGTGGAAGGGACACTTTAGACCTTCGTTATCCTCTGCATAATTAAAGTTGTTCTCTTCAGGCTGTTGAGAGCTTTCCGTATTTTGGAGAACAACTGGAGTTCCGTCCTGGAAGCGTCCCATAGTGTAAGCTCCTGCTAAATCGGGGGAAGCTTCGAGCTTTTCAGCCAGGTTATTAACTACATCCTTGTTCCAGGCTTTAACGTTTTGCTCCAGTTTGCGGTAAACTAAAAAACTACCGTAGCTCTCATCTTTTTTACCCAAGGGATCTTTGAACAATACCAAATTTAGCGGGGCGCTAGGATCCCATTTGGAAAAGTCGCTATTTTCTTTTTCCTTGTCAATATCTGCCTTCAGAAACAGGGGTTGACTGACTCCATCTCGGAATCCGAAATGCTCCATCTCCGCTCCAGTTTCAGAACTTCTGAGGACGTAACCTATATCCTCATGGGCGACTGTAGCAATATTAGCCAGCTCTGTTTTTATTTTCTCTACTTGTTGTGCCAATAGAGCAGGCTGCTTGTGCAGCAGTTCGGGGTTTTTCCGCTCTAACAGCTTTGCCTCTTGGGTTCGCGGACCTACTATCTTATCACCTGCAAGCAATACAAGAGCATGAATTTCTTGTTGAAAACTATCTTCCCATTGCTCAACATCATCGCCAAGTTCGTTCTGAATATTGGTATCTTTCATCCCTTGTCGAAATGGGTTTTCATTGGGCAGATCCTCGTAGTTATACCCTAAGTACATATAACCAGCCCTTGTTAAAAAGAAGTTGCCAAATAGTTGACCTTCCCCTTCATACTGTCGATGCTGCTTTGCCTGCTCGGCTTGAGCCAGTGCAGATGTTACATACTTGTGACTAAAATTGCCAATCCATTGCTTAACGGATTCCGGATCGCCAGTGAATTTCAAAAACAAATGAACCGCATGGTTTCGTCCATGGGATTTGAGGATATTGCCTTGGATCTCACCTAACAGGGCTTCATATTCCAATTCATCAAAAGGGGTGACAATTTCGGTGACTTGCTTTATCGCTTCGTTGATGTCAGCCATAACCAACTCCTTTTTTACTGTGTAGCTAAACTTGTCTGGTTGAAAGTAAGACTGGGAGATATTTGACAAACAGTAAGTCAAAAAACTCCTACAAATATCTCGCCAGTGGAAGAATTGATGCCCCGGAAATTAAGCCTTTACTAATTGCACGATCTTGGCGTGGGAAGGCTTCCCGGCACCATTGACGTAGAAAAGCATGTAGTGGCCTGGTGGGCTGAAATGGTCGTTAGTCGGAGCGCTAAAGCTGATGCTAGTGTTGTTGTCAGTTCCACTAGGTTGTTGGTCTTGGATCTCTAGTTCTACCAAGCGTTGACCCATATCAAAAGAGTGAGTTGCCGAACCCAATTTCACCAGAACCACAGAACCTGAGTTATCTGTAGAGGCGTTGCTCACAGAGATAGTTTGAGAGGCGCCGTATTGTAGTTGTGTAATATCTGTCTCAATTTCTGGGCGGGGACTCGCTCCGAAGAGATAGGGCGGGTAAAATATTGCATGTTGCCAGATCTCGCCGCTATTGCCGTCAGTGCCTTTCTCGACAAACGCGAAATCGTTCTTGGTATCTAGACGAACGGTTCCGTCCTCATCATATCTGGCGGCGCGAGAGTTGTTGCCACCCATGACTAACACCCGTGCATCTGGTAACAGCAAAGCGTTGTTGTGATAAAGCCTGGGTTCAACATCCGGGTTCATCAGCTTGGTGCGGAAGCCTTGGTGGTCGGTTTGGGTGGCATCTGGAATCAACAAGGTCGGGTTGTAAGCCGGACGGGTTTCGGCGTAGTTACCTCCGTTGACTACCAAAATTTCCTTGGTCGGCAGAATGACAGCCTGTTCCATAGCCCGCTTGCCATAGCGACCTAAACTGGAGGACTGCTTTACATACTTATAATTCAGTGGTAAGGCTTTTACTTTACCCTCTACGATATCCTCAGTTTCGAGTAAAATGTCTTCGTCAATTTTGGCAAAAAAGTTCTTATCGATCTCCCACGAACCTTTAGTGTTAGTGTCTTGTGCGCCTGGTGCTTTCCAACGCTCTAGGCTGGCAGCAATAGTTGCTCCCTTGATCACATCTTTTCCTGGTCCAATACCAATGTTATTGGTGCCCATGATGCCACCCATTAAGAGGACATCTCCGTTAGGAGAACTCGGGTCTATTACTGCAGTACCATAGACTTTGTTGATGGCTTTTCTGTCAGGACCTTTCTCGAAGCTTATGGTATACTTTCCGGTTCCGGGGTCTTTATCGAAGATTACGAAATAGCTATGGACGCTTGCGTGAGCAATCTTAGCCTCGTTTTTACCGCCACCATCTCCTGTGATTAAGAATCGGTTTTGCTGTTGGGTTGGCAGTATGCGTGCATAAAGGTCTATGATGTCAGACCCGAAGTTCTCGTCGTTCATCCGAGTTGAAAACGGATTGTTGGGGAGATTTTTGACATCGATGGACTGCCAAGTTTTGTTTGTGGGATCGTAAATTTCTACCAGAGTGCTAATAAGTTCTGGAGAAGTTGCTGAGAGTCCCGAGAAGGCAGCAATTTCCCCGTCAGCTAGCGGGACGAGGGTAGGATACCAGTGACCGTCCTCGGTTAAACCTAAGGTTTCCCAAGTCCGATCTTGCCAGTGAAAAATATTGGCATTTCTCGATCCTAAGAAGCGCACGCCGGGGTAGTAGCGTCGAGTCCCCCCGACAAATAATACATCTCCGCTGGGTAGCTGTAAATGACCGGAACAGAAAAGGTCATTTATTTCACCTTCTACCTCCGCTGGGGGCGATGAAATACGCTCGAAAGGAGATTGGGTGAAGTCGGGTTGGGGGTTATAATAGAAATCAGAAAGGGAAGGATCGAAGATGGATGTGTTGTTGACGACATCGTAATTACTATTATCAAGACCGTCTTCGATTTTGCCATCTGCCGTAACGTGGTTGCGGTTGCTGCTGCCGTTGGCAATTAAGACTTTTGAGTTTGGTAATAGCGCTACGTGAACAGCTTGCATCCGATCCTTTTCTTCGGGCATTGGCAACATATACCAAGCACCCATTTCTGTCGGACAACCTTCGTAGGTTAGGAATTTATTCTTGAGGTTGTTTCGCAGTTTAGTTTCTAGCTCACTAGGAGTTCCGGTGCAAATTGAAGCGGAGGACGAGCCTCCGTCATCGGCTAGCGCGTAACTCCAGTCGCAAAAGATGACTGCTACTGCCAGGACAAAGATTGTCAATATCTTCAGGAGTTTGTTTCGCGTCGCGATTGTCAATTGTTCTTGCTTCATTATTTTATTTGTTCACTTCTATTAACTTCCCCTCAAAATGTCAAACCAGACAGAAAATTAGTAATTTTCTCCGCCTACTTTTGTACCTTTAAAAACCATCACCTCTAGAATCTAAATTGCACTTTAATTCCAGCAGAAACTGTGTCCAGTCCAGAAAATTAAGCCTGAGAAATACCAATTCTACAGACACAATTACCTGTCCGACAAGAGGAATTTGTTTCTAATCGGATGATACCCCTCTTTTGACTCAAAGAGGTACGCAAAGATTATACCCATCAGTCATGAGGAACATGAACCCATCCTCATTGGAAAACACTGCACACTGATAGGGTGTGAGAGGAACGCAAATTAATTTGCTTTGTATTGTTCTTGGCAATTATAACTTCTATCTAAAGAGGTATGTCAAGGGTAATACACTGGTCTGAGAAAATTTTTCTGTTTGGGCTTCGTCTGACAACCCTTTGGGACTAGTTGTAAAGAATTCTTAAGGGCTGTATTGAGGGGTTAAGCAAAGTTGTAAAAAACCAACTAAATAGTTGGACAAAAGTTTTGGGCGCTGTATAAGGTTTTGTAAATATTGTCTCAATGCTTGTGATATAACAACTTGGCTTATTTTTACATTTCTTAACACAGATCTGTTTATTTATGTCTGACCACTTATTCTGTAGAATAGTTTCATCTGGTTCCCTGAATTTTTCGTTGCGGATTAGATAGCCATTGTAATCCCAGCAAAATACCATTTAAAGCAAACGCCAAAATCGCCACGGTAATTGCCCCCGCCCAAATTTTATCGTAGCGATTCTGAGAAACTCCCTCAAACAGTAGTAATCCTAATCCTCCAGCCCCAAACTTAGCACCAATTGTGGCAATCGCGATCGCGACAATTGTTGCCAGACGTATTCCGGCAATTCCAATGGGTAAAATTAGGGGAACTTGTACCCACCACCACCGTTGCCAGGAATTCATTCCCATCCCGCGTGCGGCTTCTAAGATTTCGGGCTCAATTGATTGTAATGCCACCAGAAAATTTCGTACCAGAATCACTTGGGTATAGAGAATCATCGCCACCACTACCGATTGACGATTCAAGCCAAAAAGTGGTACAAGCAGAATAATTAGCGCTAGACTCGGTATGGTGTAGAGGATGCCCAGAATACCTAAAATGGGAATATTCAGCCAACGGTAGCGAGTGATCAGTAAGGATAAGGGAAGCGCGATCGCGACAGCAATCAGTACAGCTAAACCCGTCATCTGGAGATGTTCGAGCAGTAATTGAACAGTATCTTCAGGATTTTTAATAATATAGTTCATCAGGATTTCATTTCAGCCTAAAATATAAATGGATTCAATGGAATAGGATATAAACCAATAAGCATGTGCCGATTACTAGGCTACCTAGGTTCCCCTCTCCAACTCGATCAGCTTTTGTATAAACCTGAACATTCCCTGGTTGTCCAAAGTTACTTACCAAAGGAGATGAAATCGGGTGTCGTCAATGCTGATGGATTGGGCATTGGCTGGTATCATTTAAATCAGGATGTTGAGCCGTTTACCTACAAAAATACGCTACCCATCTGGAACGATACGAATCTACCGGAATTGAGCCGTTATGTGGAATCCGACTGTGTATTGGCGTATGTTCGGAGTGCTACACCGGGTCAAGCCTTGCATATGGGAAACTGTCAGCCCTTTCGCCGCGATCGCTTGTTATTCATTCACAACGGTTTTATCCAACATTTCCGCCAAACCCTGTATCGAGCCATTCGCGATCGCCTGAGTGATGAAATTTATCAATCAATCCACGGTACAACCGATTCTGAGCATATTTTTGCCCTCTTTGTCAATGAACTCCAAACGGCTCCCGATGCTTCCATAGAGAAAGCCTTGTCGCAAACCTTGATCCAGTTGACACAATTAGCCCAATCCGATCAAGTCAGCTTTTCTGCCAATGTGGTTATCAGTGATGGGCATAGCCTAGTTGCCAGTCGCTATGCATTGGATACCAGTGCACCGTCCCTATACTGGTTAAGGGATGATCCAAATTACCCTAACGCTGTCATGATTGCCTCTGAACCCTTGTTTGCTGGAAATTGGCACAGTTTCCCAACCAATAGCCTCCTGGTGGTTAAAGAGGATTTGGAGGTTCACATCAATCGACTCTAAACACTGATAACGTCGTGGAACTTAACAAATTCCCAAGGATGCCGATGCACCGCCATTTCAATGCCGTTGCCGTTTGTGCTATTCTAAGGATACCTACCATCTCATTTTTCTCAACCCAGCGCTCTCTCACGCTCGGGTTTTTCTAGATGTATAACTGAGTCGAATAGGCATAGCTTGAGTTCTATAACTTAGCTCTTAAGATTAGCTGAAGATATGTTCAGGGTACTTTTTAACGGCTTCACTCTCTTTTAACAGGATGACGGAATCCCCGGAGTGGAAGGATTCCGCCATTCTAGATGCCTTCACTTTTAGCCTCATACCCCAGCTTTATTCCTTTATCTTACCGTGCCGAAGACAACTCCTCACTTAGCCACGCCAATCGGGAAATTGACCCTGGAGACAGGCAGCGATTTCATCATTCCAGTCATCTTCTATTTTCGTAATCCACGCCTCAAACTTATCCTCAGTGCCGGCGTTGAACATTTTGTACCGCAGTTTTAACGACAATTTATCCCAGCGCACAGATTGGCTATGAGAGAGTCTGCAATAAGTCATTCTTAAGCTCCCGATAATTATTAGTTAACTCAAAACCACTGATTTTCTAAACTTCTTTTAACAAATATATTGAATTGTAAAGAAAAAATCTAGGCGTTCAATAACACAACTCAGGTGATGATTCAATAGACGATTGGTGATACTGTATAGTATCAATAAGTAATTTCAATGAACCTGCAGCGTGACCAGACAAAAGCCCTTGAGTGAGCGAGGTCACACTTTCTTACTCAGCCCCTCTACCCGATCAACTGAAAACTTTTTGAGCAACTGAATCAACTCAACTGTAAGATCATCAAGTAGCTCAGTGGTAAGAGAGTCTAAAAACAGTTAACGGCGGTTAACGGAGTCTGAAGAGAATGGAACAACATCAGAAATCGACGGTTGTGATTACGGGTGCCTCATCAGGGGTTGGTTTGTATGCTGCCAAAGCCCTGGCGCAAAGGGGAACATGGCATGTCGTGATGGCGTGTCGGAATTTAGAGAAAGCCCAGAACGCGGCTCAAGAGGTAGGTATCCCCCAGGATAGCTACACAATTATGCCGATTGACTTGGGTAGCTTAGAGAGCGTGCGCCAGTTTGTGACCCAATTCCGGGAAAGTGGCAAGTCTCTAGATGCTTTGGTGTGCAACGCCGCCATTTATATGCCTTTAATAAAGGAACCCCAGCGCTCGCCAGAAGGGTATGAATTAACCGTTGCCACAAATCACCTGGGACATTTCCTCCTGTGCCACCTGATGCTAGAGGATTTGAAGCATTCCTCGGCTTCGTCTCCCCGGCTGGTGATTTTGGGAACGGTAACCCACAATCCCGATGAATTGGGTGGGAAGATTCCACCGCGTCCAGATTTAGGTGAACTCAAAGGCTTTGAAACGGGATTCAAAGAACCTCACTCTATGATTGACGGCAAAAAGTTTGAACCCGTCAAAGCCTACAAAGACAGCAAAGTCTGTAATGTGCTGACGATGCGAGAACTGCATCGGCGCTATCACGAGTCAACAGGTATCGTTTTCAGTTCCCTTTATCCAGGATGTGTCGCCGATACACCCCTGTTCCGAAATCACTATCCCCTGTTTCAGAAACTCTTTCCCTTATTCCAGAAACACATCACTGGGGGGTACGTATCGCAGGAGTTAGCAGGTGAACGGGTTGCCGTCGTCGTTGCCGATCCTGAATATAGCCAATCCGGTGTCTATTGGAGTTGGGGGAACCGACAGAAGAAAGAGGGCAAGTCCTTTGTGCAAAGGGTTTCTCCCCAAGCCCGCGATGATGAAAAAGGGGAGAGGATGTGGGAGTTGAGTGCCAAGTTAGTGGGAATCGTTTGAGGAGAGAGGACTAGGGGTTGCCATTTGTCCTAGCCGCTCTAAATAACTTGTCGGGGCGATTCCTGAATTGCCCCGACTGTGATATCCTCCCACACCAAATCAAAGATTCTCCCCCTCTCCCCCCACAATTAGATAACTATCGGGAAAGTCGGCATTGAAATAATACAGTGTATTACGAAAGCGTTGACAATAGTTGTATTCTTCTTTACCATAGTTATTATTCCTTCTAAAGAAGGTTACTAGGACGTATTACAAGCAAGGGAATTTGCTCTCACAGCAAGAAGAAAATCCCATTGCTGCTGACGATTGATGTTGACGACATTGAGCTAGGGAGCATTTACTAAAAAAGCCGTTAGGTTTTTCAAGCTTTGTTTGTTTAAAGTAGACAAAGCTTTGTGCGACGGCAAAACCTGTATCGATGGGGCTATTGGTTGAAAGAGATGGCTCTACCCGAACAGGTACTGGTAAATGAATGTTAGGGTGCATTTTCAGGTTCATGTGACGTGTTTGATAAGGGTCTTTATTTAAATAACGCCACTGATAGATAGGAATGCGCGATCGCAACTCATTCTCTTTCAACAAGAGATAGCGATCACGTTTTTTTACGGTTACACTTCCAGGATTGGAGGTTGAGTCGTACTTGCCACTCGTATAACCCGACAGGGATTTCCGGCGGCGATAACATTGGCAGGAATACTTTTGGTAACAACGCTACCGGCACCAATCGTGGTATTATCGCCAATCGTGACACCTGGACAAATAATTGCACCGCCACCAATCCAGACATTATTACCAATTTTAAGGGGTCTGGCGAGTTCGCGTCCGGTTAGTCTTTGGGTTGGATCGGTAGGATGATAGGCTGTATAAATCTGCACATAAGGTCCACATAACAGGTTATCGCCTAAATGAACCGTATTACAGTCGAGAATCACACAACCATAGTTCATATAGAGATTATCGCCGACATAGATATTACTGCCATAGTCACAGTAAAAGGGAGGACTAATTTGAGGATTAGATCCCAGCTTGCCAAATAAGTCCTGTAAAAGTTGCGATCGCGTCTCTACTTCGTCTTCCATTGTGGAGTTGTACAAGCGCGTCAGTTGACAGGCTCGATTATGTAATGCTTTTAATTCAGGGTCAGATGCTAGATATAGCTCTCCTGCTAACATCCTCTGTTTTTCACTCATCTGCTTCATCAAAGCAATATCCTGCCAGCTTATCATTGCTTGAGTTTTGTCCGGTTTCTCCACCATTGTTGGGAAGTTCCTGATCGGGAGGGCGAGCCGAGAAATTGTAATTTGGCGTGGAGAAGTCAATAATTATCCAGCGCCCCATTCACTCTGCCATTAAACCCATAAACCTGACGGCTACCGACAAACGGTACCAACTCAACCTCCCGTTCATCTCCCGGTTCAAAGCGCACGGCTGTACCCGCCGGAATGTTTAACCGCATCCCCTTGGTTGGCTCTCGGTCAAATGATAGAGCGTCATTCACTTCATAGAAATGAAAATGAGAACCTACCTGAATCGGGCGATCGCCTGTATTCGCTACCGACAGGCGCAAGGTTGGACGCCCCACATTCAGTTCAATCTCTCCCTTTTGGATGATTTGTTCCCCTGGAATCATCGTCTATTTTTAATAAAAGTTTACAAAAGTACAAGTAATGTTGATTTCAATGACAGCAACTACTCCCAGCGCTGCAACTGCCTTGAGAACTGTCAACGAATCTAAATCTGTTAATAATACACGACTATTTAGCCTGTTGGCTAGATAAATAATTTTAATTTTGTATACTTACCTTGATTAATGTTTACAATCATTAATGAGTTGGGAGTTCGGTGATCATGCGGATAAAAATTACGCTATTTTGCTGAGATAGCCAACCGCTAATTTTGATAAAAGTTAATTAGTCAACGCACAATTGGTAGGAAAATGTAACATTTCCTTTGCAAAAATAAATTTTTCTAACAACTTGTAACGACAAGGAAATAAGTATCAGATATGTCCTCAACCCAGTCAGCAACTCTTTCTCGCACGGATTTGTCCTTAAGCCAACAATTTGTATCCAATCCATCCCAGCGACTGAATAAAACACATCATTATAAATTATCCAATGACCGTCACAATCATGTCTTCGTCCCGAAAGATGGCGGAATTCGGGCTTACATGACAGAACAAGGTCAAGGCGTAGAACCCGGTGATTATCTCATTTTGCACAGAGGCTCTACTTCAAATCGCTATCAAGTGGATAAGATTAATTACTATTCCAGCCCGCCCGATATGTGGATTGCTCTGCTGAAACAATGTTAAGTTGAAGTAGATCCGAATGGCTATTATGTCACGCATTTAAATTGGGAATGGGTAGCGAGCAAGATGCTCACATTACAAGGATTTGGCAGTTGTTGACATTAAGGTTTAAATGCCGAACAGCTTACTCGATTGACCTTCTAAAATTTGGTAGATTTTGATGGATTGCTGGCGTCCTTTTAACTGCACCGTGCCAATAAATTGGCTGGTAAATTTATCGTGGATATGCTGATAGGTTTCTTCGCTGATTAAAATGCGGCAGATTCCACCATCGAGAGATTTATCATAACTTTCTAACCGGGCGGCAATATTCACACTATCGCCAATGGTGGTGTAGTTGAGGCGTTGGCGAGAACCGACGCTTCCGGTGACGACAGTACCTGTGGCAATTCCTACGCGCATGGCGGCTGTGGGTAACCCTTGGGCTTGCCAATGTTGATTTAGCGATCGCAGATTTTTGCCCATCTCTATTGCACAATTCACCGCCGCGATCGCATCTTGGGTAATTTCGGCGTCTGTGGTACTGGGGATGGGAATGCCAAAGACTGCCATCACCGCATCACCGATAAATTTATCTAGGACGCCATTATGGTTGAGAACTGTCTCTGCCATAACATTCATGTAATCATTTAACCATACCATTAAGGTTTCTGGGTCGGTGTTTTCGGTAATCGTGGTGAAGCCTTTTAAATCCGTAAATAGAACCGTTGCGGTTAACTTCTGTCCCGATAGCTGTCCATCTTTGAGGAGTTGGTTGCGATCGCGCCAGATGGCTTGGGCTATTTTAGGAGAGACATGCTGTCCCAATAAATTCATTATTGTTTGCTTGTCTTCGCTTTCCGTGTAGGCGATATAGGCGGTAATCGCCACACCCGAACCACTCAAGGCTAACAAAGGCGGCACCAACGGTATCCACCACCCCGCCAGAAATGCACAGTATGACCCAATCGTCAACAATCCTCCCACCAAAAACAGTCCCGCCGCCTTCCAACGAATGCGGAATGCTTTCCAGCCCACGGATGCACCAACAAACGACCAGAGAATAATCCATCCCCATTCTATCGGTTCCGACCAGATTTGGATCAGGGGACGCCCATCTAATGCCGCACTTAAAATTTGGTTGGTCAAATCTGCATTAACTTCCACCCCATTCGGGGCGGTGAAAAAACTATTACTGTACGGGGTAAAAATGCGATCCTTGACACTTTCTGCCGCTGTACCAATTAAAACAATCCGATTTTTTGCCCAATCTGGGGGGATTTTATCGTCTAGAACTTCAGTCATGGAAACCGTGGGATAGACGGGACAGGTTCCCTCCAGTTTTCCCCGACATTCATGGTTGCGAAAATTAAACAGGATTTGATACCCGCCTGTATCAATGTTGATATAACTGCCATCTTGGGGTTGCAGGCGAGTAAAGACGGCGTCACCTAAGCCATATTTATATTCCGGTTCAATTTCTTCTAAGGTAATCCCTTCGGTTTCCAGATAAAGTAATGCTAACTTAGCGGCTAAGGTTTCAATAGTGTCGCCATTTTTTAGAGTAATTGAAAGTAAGGCACGGCGGACTTTCCCATCTTGATCAAAAATCATATTAGCCGCACCCACCTGATCCCGTTCCTTTAAGATAGGCGGTGGGGCGACAGGTTCACCCAATGCATCGCCGACGACTTTTTCAATGCCAATAAGATTGGGTGTGGAGGCAAAGACATTAATTAATTCCTCATGACCGGGTGGCACAGGTAAATCCCGAAATAAATCCAGACCAATGGCTTTGGGTTGCTGTTGTTTAAGTTTCTCAATTAACTGTGCTAATGTTCGATCAGAAATGGGCCACTGTCCAGCATTTTGGATATCCTTTTCCGTAATCGCCACAATCGCAATCCGTTCCGAGGTAGGTTCCAGGGGACGCCAACGGAAGAATTGATCCAACGCCGCCCATTCGAGGAGTTGTAACGCACCTGTTAAGCGTAGGGCGATGGTTAATCCGGCGACAGTTGGCGCAGAAATTAATACACCCCGCCATTCCTGGAAAAACTGAATAATTGTCATTGGTCATTTGTCATTCATTGAATAGCACTGAATTAACACAGGTTCGTAGTAGGCACTTTAGTGCCATAAACGAGACAAATCTGTAGAATTAAGGGCTTTAGCCCTTACTACAAGCCGAATCTAATCCACTTAAACCCACACCAACCCATTGCCACCATTGCCAAATTCTCAATACTCCACTGGCGTACTTTCAATCAAAGGCGCTTGAGAAATTTCTTCCAGTTTCACGGATTCTGATTTGAGCAGATTTTCCCAAACCATCGCTAGGTTCTCATCCTCTGGATGAGACTGTCTCAAATCAACCAGTGTCGTTAAAAGTTCGTGCCAAACACCATAATTTCCATACAATGCCGCTAACTCCAAAGGCTTCACCTTGTCTAAATCTTTTGCCAAAGATGGGTTGGGTTGAGTGCGTTTAATCCATCCCATCACTTTTGGGTTTCCATCGGCACCGGCTGAGTTGCATTGCAGGCTCAATGTCCATTTGTAAACGCGATCAATTTCTAACGAGTCTTTATCAGTGGGGACTTTAATGCTGATAATACCCGGAGTTTCCGGAAGATCAATAGTGGTATAGTAAACCAGTTCAGTCACGTCGCTATCAGTCAAAATAAAGGTGGCGGTTTTGGCACTGGTTTCGGGTACATAGACAAAGAAAGTAGGATGTTCACTCACAGTTAACGTGGGATGTTCCTTCACAGTTTCCTTGTTTCCCGTTAATCCTTGAACAGTACCAGGTGTTAGCGGAGTCAAAGAAGGGGAGAAAGATTCATCTGTGAGACATCCTCCACGAGTGCCGAGTGTCCCGCTTTCTTTAGGTTCTCCTTCAGTTCGTGGAGATTTGAAACCGATCTCCAATGAACTGGGGAAAAGGGTACTGGCGACTGAATTAACGGGTTGAGACTCTGCTAGCACTGGTGTGGCATAGCGAGAGAAACTCACCAGCGAAAGGGAGCAAACCAATGAGGTGGTTGCGAAGAGTAGAGAGTAAGTTGTTTTTGTCATAATACTCGCCATTCCCTGAATTAATATTTAGGTGTTTTCAGTTATTCCTAGCTAGTCGTGCTACTCGGTCAAAAGTTCCCTGAATATTTAGGTAAAATTGATTACATTTATTATGAAGGGGTCGGTGGTAGATGCCTGTACAGCACATATCCTATTAAATCGGATTCTTTACCCAAGGTAAATACTTTTCATATTTATTTACAATCGGGATAGTGATGACTTAAAGGTAATAGTTTGTATGACTCGACTGACCCATCTTGGTGGTTGAAAAGAGGCTTGTCGTCAGCTTGAACCACCCTCTGTCGGGGACTTTTCGTGAAGGATACTCCCTACGCTATGAGTCTGTGTCTATGTCCTATATAAGCCAAGAAGCGCGTCTACAACCGCCCAGCTAACCGTTAAGTTGACTCTCGATTAGATTAATTTTTTGTAATGAAACATTAAGTCAAGAATTTATGACATAAAAGGCTAAGAGAAGTTGTACTCCTTGCGTAAAGGTCTATCTATTATAGAATTTTTTTTGTAACAATCGGGCAATCCCTTGTTTGATAAGTCTTGTAAGACTTCACTCTCAGCTTTTATTGACAAAAGAGACAAGTTGTGAGTGCGTAGAATTACAACGTTATAGTTCATCCACTCTCGTATCCCATTTCCCTAGAAATTGTAAAGAAAGATGTGGGGAATATATAAGCGTAAAGGTTGGGTTGGTTTAGCCGAATATTTCCTGATCTTAACCAGCAACTCTCAGAAAAAGAAATTTACCCATTATCAAAAAAAATGTGGCAAGATTATAGGCATATTTGGAGGGAATCAGGTTATGAAAATGGGCGACTCCTCCGTTGGCAAGTTACCTGAATTATTTTCTCTGGCGGGAATAATTTCTCTGGGCATGGTTACGCTTCACTCCATGTCTCCGGTTCAGGCGCAATCGATTACCCAGGCTGAGGATGGTACGGGTACTGTGGTAACAATTAATGGCAATCAGTACGATATTTCTGGGGGTTCTTTTTCAGAGGATGGGGCAAACCGATTTCATAGTTTGCAGGAGTTTGGACTTTCTGCCAATGAGATTGCTAATTTTCTCTCTACACCAGATATTCAAAATATTTTAGGGCGTGTGGTGGGCGGGAATGCCTCCATGATTGATGGATTGATTCAGGTGACGGGGGGGAATGCCAATTTATTTTTAATCAATCCAGCGGGGATCGTGTTTGGGGCGAATTCTCGGTTAAATGTGATGGGGGATTTTACCGCTACCACTGCTACGAGAATTGGGTTTGATGAGAATGGTTGGTTTAATGCGTTTGGTAACAATAGCTACGAAGCTTTAATTGGTAATCCCAGTCAGTTCGCGTTTGATTTGGTGCAGTCGGGCAGTATTGTTAATGAAGGGAATTTGGTCGTAGGTGAGGGTCAGACTTTAACCTTACTGGGGGGAAGTGTGACGAATCAGGGAGAACTCACCGCACCAGGGGGTAATATTACCATTGCGGCTGTAGCCGGAGAGAATTTAGTCCGGGTGAGTCAACCGGGGCATTTGTTGAGTTTGGAGTTTGTCCCACCCCAGGATGGTGAGGGAGGGGTGATTCCGGTTCAGCACTTGGATTTAGCCGTATTGTTGACGGGGACTGGGGGGCAAGTAAATAATCAGGGACAAGTTTCTGTGGATAGTCCTGATGCCGGAGGGGTTAATCTGGCAGGAACGGTGGTGTATAACCAGGGACAAATTACCGCCGATGGGGAGAATGGCGGGCGTATCCAGATTGAGACAAAGAATTTGTTGGATAGTGGCAGGCTTAGTGCCAGTGGGAGTGATGGCAGGGGTGGAGAAATTCAGATTGATTATACGGGTACGCTGATTCAGACGGCGAGTGCTTTGACTTCGGCGACGGGGACTCAACAGGGGGGAGAGATTGGGGTTTATGGGAGAGAGGAGACTCAATTAACTACGTCTGGTAGGTTTGAGGCGACAGGAGAGGTGGGCGGTTCTGTGCATTTGTTTGGTCAAGATGTGCGGCTGTTAGCAGCAGATGTGGATGTAAGTGGTAATAGTGGGGGTGGGGAGATTTTAGTTGGGGGTGACTTTCAGGGAAATCCTCTGAATTTGGGGGAAATCCCCCCCAACCCCCCTTTGAAAGGGGGGAGTTCCATTAACCCCCCTTACGAAGGGGGGCAAGGGGGGATGGTCAATGCTCAAAATACACTGATTAATCATGCCACTATTCTCAGGGCAGATGCGCTAACAGTAGGAAATGCGGGTAAAGTGATTGTTTGGTCAGACCAACTCACTCAATTTGCTGGCACGATTCAGGCGCGGGGGGGTGCAGTGCAGGGTGATGGTGGGTTTGTGGAAGTGTCGGGGAAAGAGACCTTGGCAATGGCAGGGGTTGTGGAAGCGGGGGCGGTGAATGGAGAAGCCGGGACGCTGTTGCTTGACCCGAAAAATATTGTGATTGATGATACTGATACCACACCGCTATTCCCGCAGTTTGACCTGATTGACCCCAATGCTGGGGGTGGGACGGGGTTTGGCACTCATATTGTGCCTGTGAGTACGGGAAATGTGGTGGTAACTAAGCCAGGGGATAACTTTGCGGCGGATAATGCGGGAGCGGTTTATCTTTATAACGGCGCTACAGGAGCACTGATTAGCACATTGACTGGCTCTCAGGTTAGTGACCTTGTGGGCAATGAAGGCGTAGTAGCGCTGAGCAACGGCAATTACGTGATCCGTAGCTCCTTTTGGGACAACGGGGCAGTAGTGGATGCCGGGGCAGTCACCTGGGGCAGTGGCACTACTGGCATTTCTGGGGCGGTTGATGCTGCCAATAGCTTAGTCGGCACCCGTGCTAATGACTTTGTGGGCA